>CANRQG010000021.1 GCA_947632735.1 uncultured Bacilli bacterium
TTATTATCTCCACTACCTTTAAAACTTAATTCTAAGTCACTATTTATTACTTTAGTTAAACTAGCTGGCAAACTTCCTGTATTTTCTACTGGAACTGTAAAAGTACAAGAGTCCCCTGGTACCTTTAATACAGCTGATAAATCAGTTATTGATAGTTTCTCTACATTACCTATATCACATACGGCTTTTCCCTTTGGTATAGTTACTTCTTCATTCTTTACAAAATGAACATCCCAACTACTAGCAGAAATATCAGCTGTACCACTAATTTTTAATGAAGCAGAAATAGCGGCATAAGCAACAGACAAGCACAATACCACAACAAACAAACCAACCACAACAATTTTCTTTATATTTCTACTATCCATAAATACATTCCTCTATTTTAAGTATTCCTATATTCATAAAAAATTATACCTTTTACAATTAAAAAAGTATGTAAATTACAAATTTACATTTATACTGTTATAATTATAAATCTTAGTACCAAAATGTTGCTACTGGTTGGACAGCCATAAAGCATAAAAAAAGATGTAATCAACATTACACTTTCTCTATTCTTTTCAAATAAAATACCTATTCTTAATAAATTATTTATATTTAGTTGCACAATAACCATTAACAATAATGGGATTTGAACCTACACCATCATATTTAGCCCAAACATAATAAGTATTTGCCTCAGTAAATCTTTTATTTAACGTAAGTCTCACATTTCCAAAACCATACTGATCGGCATCACCAATAGCTTCAGTTGTTGAAGCAGATAGCGTAGTACTGCTAGTACTTAGAGCAATTGCTTTTGGAGCACCGTGATTCCAAATTGCTTGAACTGAAATGCTACACATCGAATTAGCCGGAAAATCTATAGAAGCACCAGTATACGCAAGAGAAGTTGAAGATGTAAATGCTTTGTACATATACATATCCTTAACTATATATAGCTTATCTTCAATATCAGATAATCTAGTATCAATTTTTGAACAAGTTCCATCTATGGCGTCTTGGACATTATCAGCAGCTAAATTAGAATTATCTTCATAAACTACATCTTTGCTATTCACTAACGTCCCGGCTAAGACATAAGAAGAAATTATTGAAATTAACATTCCTAGTACTACTGCAACTATTATTTTAATATTTGTTTTCAACTTTTTCACCAACTTTTATCAACATTTCTTATTTTTTATTAATAAAAGTATACCCCCCCCCCAGGGTGGTATTGTCAAGAATTTTTTTCAACAAACAAAAAAATAAATAGTTTTAAATTGAGTACAAAAATATATTTTTGATAGTTGCATTTTTTGTACACATTTGTTATTATTATACTAGATATACCTAATCAGCGTTAGGTGCTCTCCTACTCTTATATTTTATATAATTTTAGGAGGTGATAGTTATGATGAAAAAGGATGTATCTTCCTTCATAATTATCATATTTTTGATGATAATTATAATCAAATTAATTAATCTACTAGGTAATTAATTGTTATAACATAAAAAGAAACACACTAACGCTTTATTTAGTAAGTGTTAGTGTGCCCACAAATTATGGAGATACACCTAACTTACGACGATTAGGTATATCTATTTTTATTATACGCAAGATTTTGCTTGCTGATTAAATTATATAGCATTTTATTGTTAAATGCAATACTTTTTACAAAACAAGTACCAAAAACATCACTTATATTTAGTCGCACAAAAGCCATCAACATAAGCTATTGTTTCATAACTCCCACCTGTATTATATCTAGCCCATATGTATATTGTTTTACTATCTTTTATATATGCACTATAAGTAGTAGAAACAGTACCAGCTGCTGGATCTGTATTTCCCTCATTACTGGCTATGGTTGACTCAACAACTGTTGAACTTTGGTTTATTAATACTTTTACTGGTCTTCCAGAAGTCCAACCAAGATGAGCAGTAATTGTACAATAAGAATTAGCTGGCAAAGTTAGTGATACACCTGTATAAATAAGATTAGTTGAATTATAAAATTTTCCCTCTGCATACATATTCTTAACAGTATACAAATTATCCTCTATCGTAGATAATCTAGTATCTATCTTAGAACAAGTACCATCTATCGCATCTTGAACATTGTCCGCAGCTAAATTAGAATTATCTTCATATACTACATCTTTACTATTTATTAAAGTTGAAGCTATTACATATGACATACCACCTGATAGAAAGATGCCTATTGCTATCCCAATAAATATTTTCATCTTTTTTCGCATAAATATCACTTTCCTTATAGGCAATCATATAATTGCCTATTTTCATTTTAGCAACCAAATGGTTGCTTGTCAATGCAATTTATTAATTGCGTGAGAAAATAGAAAAAAAGAGGTGTAAAATGTACTTAAAAAGACTTAGAAATTTAAGAGAAGATAATGACTTATTACAAAAACAAGTCGCAGAAGAACTAAAAATAAAAAGACAAGTATATGGTCTATATGAAAATGGTAAAAGAACAATACCTATCGATTTACTAGACACACTAGCTGATTATTACAACGTCTCAGTAGATTATATACTAGAAAGAACCAATGTAAAAAAGCCCTACCCCAAAAAATAGACTTAAATAAAAGACAATGTATATAAAAGTATAGATAACATTCAAATTACATACAGAGAAAAAATATTAAATACACATTTAGCATTTGTTACTTTTAAAATTAAAATATTAAAAAAATAATTAAAAAAGTAACAAATGCTATTTTCTTTTAGTTATTAATATAGTACAATTATCATAAGAGAGGTATTACTTATGAGCGACTTAGAAAAAATTTTGCAATTAGTACAAAAAAATGATGGCTATATTACGACTAAAGAAGTAGTTGACAAGGGATTAAATAAAATGGCATTGAAAAGATTATGTGACAATGGATTATTAGAAAGAGTCTCAACTGGATATTATTCATTGCCTAATATGATTAATGACGATTATTATAAAATTATTTCTAAAAGTAAAAAAGCTATATTTTCTTATACTACTTCCCTATTTTTACATAACCTATCAGACAGGACACCCTTATATTTCGATATTACTGTACCTCGCGGTTATGGTGGACCATTACAAAGCATTGATACTGTTTCACTTCATTATGTAGATAATAGTCTCTTAAATTTAGGAATGGAAACAATTAAATCACCATTTGGTATGGATATTAAATGCTATGATGTTGAAAGAACCATTTGTGATATTATTAAAGATAAAAATCATATGGATAAAGAAATATATACTAAAGCTTTAAAATCGTATGCTGAAAGAAAAGATAAAGATATGTTAAAACTTGCTAAATACTCAAAAAATTGAACATTGAAAAAGAAGTATCTGAGATTATGCAAGTGATTTTATAATGAATCTTAATTATGCAAATTGAAATATAAGATTAATATAGTAATTATAAAAACAAATTAATAAAGAAGTATCATTAAACTATAATTTTTATAGAACTTAACTTAAGTTCTTTTTTTCCAAGAAAAAAAACTCAACTACGAGTTTCTTTTACAATAATAAATAAAACGCCTTTTTTCTGATTTTTTATAGTAATATCATAACCAATTAAATTAAGTGTCTTCTTAACAATAGATAAGCCAAGTCCAAATTCGCCTTTAATTCCTTTCCGGAACGGAGTAAAGATTCCTTCAAGTAAATCATCCGCGATATTTTCTCCATCATTATAAAGAAGTATCTTATTCTGCTTAGCAGTTATTTTTATGGTAGTTTTTGCATATCTACAAAAATTCGATAATATATTATCTAAAATTGTTTCCCAGTGTTCTACCGTTCCATAATACTTTGATTTTTTGTCAACTTCAACTATATATTTTAAATCTTTAACAAATTTAAACTTACTAACCTCCTCATCAATAATTTTTTTCATATCAACGGGAACAATTTCAATATCAGAATTTTTGAGATAATCAAGTTTGTTTAAGTAAAGAAGTGAGTATACTTTTTGTTCAAGTTTTTCCGTCTGTTCCTTAATAACCATCAAAGCCTCATCCGAAGCTTCAACATTATCTTCAACAGCCTCAATATATGATTTTATAACCGTTAAAGGTGTTTTAAAATCGTGCGAAATATTTTGATACATTTGATTACGATACTTCTCCTGATTAACTAAAGAAATACGCATATCTTCTATTGCTAAGGCTAAAGACCTAATCTCATCATCAGATTCGAAATCAATTTTATGATTAAAATCTGGGTTATCAATATTATCAATTTTACTTTTTAATTTATCAATTTTTCTTACAAGAATCGAAGACCATAACACAAGCATTAAACCTATCAGCAAAAAGGTTCCTAAAATAATAGGAAAGATAGTACTTAATATTGCTGCCTTAATCTTATTAACATAATTATCATTAGAAAGAGCTATTTTCTTAATATGCTCACTATTTAACACATAATAATAGTAATTCTTTTTATTATAAACGACCTTACCATAAGATTTAGTCATTTTTTTAACTAACTTTTCAATATTATCGATTTTAATAACCGAATTTAAATTATCAGTTGTTTTTATTTCGCCATCTAAAATATAAATATAGGCTACTTCCGTGTTGAGTAGTTTCTTATCAAAATTACTATCAATTACTTTTAAAGGCTCACTTAAGTAGCGATATATATTACTTTCAATTGTCGGAACTAACACTTTAGGAAGCAACACACCTAAAGACAAATATAGTAGCATAAAAGCTATCCCAACTAACCAAAGTAGTTGTCTAGATAACTTACTTTTCTTAAAAATCACGATAGACGATACCCATAGCCATAAACAGCTTTCAAATTAAGCTTTGGCATTTTCTTTCTTAATCTTCTAATCGCATCATCTACTACTCTGTCAGTTCCAAAATAATCACTACCCCAAACACTATTTAATATTTCTTCTCTAGTAAAACATTTTGTCTTATTTTGTAAAAAAAGTATTAATAAGTCAAACTCTAAAGTCGTTAATTTTATCTCTTTTTTCTTAGACGTAACAATTCGTTTTTCTAAATCAATTAAATATTCTTCGTATTCTATTTTTTTAATATTAGACTTCTTATAAACTCTTTTGATAATGTTATTTACTCGTAAAATAAGTTCTTTTGTCGAAAAAGGTTTAGTTAAATAATCATCACTTCCTAATTCTAAGCCCAATATTTTATCTAGTTCTTGGTCTCTAGCCGATGTAAATATAACCGGAACATTCTCATCATTTTCCCGAATCTTTTTAATCACATCATAACCACTAACATCATCTTTAAGCATTATGTCTAATATCCATAAATCAGCCTTTTTACCAATATACTGAATGGCTTTTGATCCTTCATCAAAACATATTACTTGGTAGTTTTCTCTTTCTAAATAAATTTTTATTAAATTACAAAGATCTTTTTCATCTTCTACTAAGACAACTGTATACATACTAACCTCCGTTATCTAATTTTTTTATCAGACCTCCTCTTTATTTTATCACAATCTATTTAAGAATCGAAATTTGTCTAATTTTTTTTTATTTTATTCTTCTCTTTTTACCTCCTTTCTATAACTACATTATAAATTGTAATTGTGTATAAATTATTAAAAAATTATGGGAAATTATGGGAAAAGAAAAAAAGTTATAAAAAAAATAAAGTTATAAAACAAATAAACAAAGTCACAAAAAAAGAATAAAACTATTTTTTAGCTTTACCTTCTTTTTCCAATAACTCGATAACTTCATTTATATCTTTTACACTAATAATTTTTATTTTCAAATTATTATCTTTCTTTACCTTTAAAGCCTCTTTATAATTTTCCCCAGCTGGGACTAAGAATATATCCATTTTATCATCGGCGGCTCCTAATAACTTATATTTTACTCCACCAATTTGACCTATCGTACCATCCATCTCAATTGTTCCCGTACCAGCGATTTTTAAAGAATTTGTTAAATCTTTTTTAGTCAACTTATTATAAATATCTAATGTTGTGATTAAACCTGCTGAAGGACCTGTCTCTGTACTTCTAAATTTAAATTCTATTTTAGGATCTGTTTTATAAGTACTATATCCCTCTAGGTAAACCCCCAACATAATATAATCATCTCTTACGTATAATTTAGATTCAATTGTCTTTTCCTTACCATTTCTCTTTACCTTAATTGAAAGTTTATCTCCTTCTTCGTGTTTACCTATTATTTCTTTATACTCATCAATAGAATTAAATTTTTTATTATCGATACTAAGTATTTCATCCCCTACTTTTAATTTAGTAGGATACGAATCCAAAACACCAACAACAAAAATCTTATGGTCCAACTCCTTAATCTTTTTACCAGCTAAAGTATAAGCCCAATAAGTAGCTGCACTACTTGACTCTTTTAAACTCAAGTCATTTCTAAACTCAACATCTTCTAAACTTTCTTCATCATTATACTTATAATTAGAAACTTTATCTCTATCCCAACTAGGTATTACATAACTAAGTAAATATGATGCCACTGTTCCACCCAACTCGTGAACAAAGCAAATATTAAAACTACCCTTATATTTATACTCATTTTCTACTTTGACTCTTGATACTATATCACCAGTTCCACCTCCAGTAATAATATAATAATCAACTGGATATAAACATATAATAGTAAAGAGAAAAAGTCCTATTAGAAAAAATTTTTCTTCTATAATAAAATCTACTAGAGCCTCCAAAAAATCTCCAATTTTTTTAATCATTGTATCACCCTACACCTAATTATAACAAATAAAAGGAGAAATATGAATAAATCTTTCAAAAGAATTATAATTATTCTATGCCTAATAACTCTATTAATACTATATCTACTTAATAGTTCTTTAATCATAAAAAGCATTTTAAATTATACTAAACTATTTATAGAAAAACTATTTCCTGTTCAATTTCTTTTCTTTACATTATCAACACTATTAATAGATTATGGCTTAATTGAATTAATCTCTAATTTTTTTAATCTAAACACCTCATCTTTTTATATCTTTTTTATGAGTCTAATTAGTGGTTTTCCTAGTGGAAGTAAATATACTAAAGAATTACTAGAAAAAAAGCTTCTTACAGAAGAAAGTGCCAATAAAATAATTATGTCTACTCACTTTCCTAATCCCCTTTTTATGCTAGGTACCGTCTACTTAATTTTAAATGATAAAGTTCTCTCTTTAAAAATATATCTATCCCTATTTCTAAGTAATTTACTTCTTTTTCTTTTTACTAAAAAAGAAAAAAAGAAAGTAATCTTTTCCTATCAAAATAAAAAAGACTTTTCTACCCTACTAGAAAATGCCCTTAATAAAAGTTTAAAAACAATTATCCTAATTTATGGAAATAGTCTTTTTTTCTACCTAATATCTCTTATTATAAGTAGATATCTAGTTCTAAATACTAATTCTTATATTCTTTTAAATGGCCTCTTTGACTTAATGAAAGGCATATCATCTCTAGCCTTAGTTAGAAGTAATTTAAAAAAAGCTCTTTTTGCGATTTTCTTTATTTCCTTTGGTGGTATTAGTATTCATATGCAAGTAAAAAGTATCATTACTGATACTCCCATCAAATATAAAAACTTTCTTCTTGGTAGAATTATTTCTACTATTCTAGCCTTTATTATCTTTTTTCTTATAAATACCTTATAAACCTTGTAAGCACCATATAAAAACTTGTAAACACCTTATAGTATCTTATAAATATCCCAATGAACACCCTGTAAATCCTTATGAATAATTAATTGGACAGACAATACTTATTCCATAACGCGTAGATAAATCCGGATGATAAAAGCCAATATAAATAGATAAAACATTACTACTAGCGTCAATATCAATATTATTTATTCGTAAATCCTTAACTGTCTCCCCTAAATCATTTTGATATTCCCCTAAATCAGGAATAGGATATTCAATATCGTCATACTGAATCATAAAATAATCATCTATTAAAACATCTTCTGCCTCTAAATCAAAGTCTTGCGCTAGACGTCTTTTAACAATTAAAGACTTGGTAGAGCCATCACGAAAAGTCATTTGAACAGTATAAGTTTCAATATTATCCGCATCCATAACTGGAGGAATATATTTTGCACTTATTAAGCCATTTTTTATTAAATCATCTTGAATTAATTTAGTCAGTGTATTTTTATAAGTATTTATTTTCTCTTTATAAGACTCTATATTTCTTTTGGTATTAAATGATGAAATAGCACTATAAATTGACACTGTTATTAAACTAACTAAAACAAAACAAACAAGTATTTCTACAATTGTCATTCCCTTATTATTTAAGCGCATCCTTTGCATTCTTTTTTCACCTCTATTGTCGCATAAGTATAAAAATCATTATCATCTTTAGAATTATGTAACTCAACAATTATGCGGTATTTAGCTCCATTTAAAGACCCCTTCGTATAATCTGGTAAATAATCCATATAATCTCTAAGTCCTAAAGAAAAGTCTTCATTATTTTTAACCTTATTTTTAAAATCAGTTGTTACATAATTAATCATATAAATCTTAGGATTTTCTAATCTCTTTAAAGTTTCTAAACACATATCCTTTTTTATTTCATTACTACCAAACTTATTACAATTAAATTCAATATACTTATTATTCTTTATACTATCATTATCTGCTTTCGTAAACTCATAATAACTATCTTGAATCATTCTTTTTATCCAAAAAATAGAATACTTACCGTCAACATCGTCAAAATACTCTCTTCTTTCATATTCACCTATTAATGGATAGAAATTATTATAAAGTATTGAAAAAATAGTTACTAAGAAAACCGCTACTATTAATGTTTCAACAAGCATAAAGCCTTTATTATTTAATTTATGCATTTTTCTTACCCCTTTACTTGCTATTGTGTTAAAAATATTATATAATAAAATATAGTAAAATACCATAGTAAAGTAAACAAAAGGGGTTGAAATGATGGTTTCATATGACGTCAAACGTGTATCTAAAGGTGCCGAAAGTTTTATGGTTTCATTTGACTTTACAAAGACACCTATTACTCAAATTGCCGATTATATTATCATTGCGGCATCTAAACACAATGCCAGTGATATCCATTTTGACCCTCGTGAAGAAGGTATGATGGTCCGTTTTCGTATTGATGGCGATTGTCAAGATTATACCTATGTACCAAAAGTTTATGAAAGAAACTTAACAACTCGTCTCAAATTACTTGCTAATATGAATATAACTGAATCAAGACTACCTCAAGATGGCGCTATTAAAGGTAACTTTGGTGGAACATATCTAGATATGCGTGTGTCTGTCTTACCAGTTAATGAAGGCGAAAAAGTCGTTATCCGTATCTTAGACTATTCAAGAAGCTTATCAGGAATTGAAACTCTAGGCTTTCATCCTAATAACTTAGAAAAAATAAAAAGAATGATGGAAATACCCAACGGAATTATCTTAACAACAGGAGCTACTGGTTCTGGTAAATCAACAACTAACTACTCTATTTTACAGGGACTAAATAAACCAGAAACAAATATTATTACAGTTGAAGACCCCATTGAAATGAATATCGAAGGTATCAACCAAGTTCAAGTTAATGCTGAAATAGGTATGACCTTTGCTGCGGCTCTTCGTTCTATTCTTCGTCAAGACCCTAACGTTATTCTAATAGGAGAAATTCGTGACTCTGAAACAGCCCAAATTGCCGTTCGTGCTTCAATTACTGGTCACTTAGTTTTATCAACTATCCATACCAACAATTCTTTAGCAACCATCGAACGTTTACTAGATATGGATGTTGAACGTTACTTATTATCAACGGCCTTAACAGGTATTATTTCGCAACGTCTAGCTAAAATGCTTTGCCCTGAATGTCGAACTCATAGAGAAACCACTAAATATGAAAAGAAAGTCTTTAAAAAGTATCTGCACCAAGATGTCGCAACAATATGGGATGCTAACCCTAAAGGCTGTGAAAAATGTCGTAATGGATACCACGGTCGTATCGCTATTCACGAAGTACTAGAATTAGACGATGACATTAGGTCTGCCTTAAATAATGAAAAACTAGAAAAAAAAGAATTAGCCAAAATGGTCTATACTGGAAAAACAATAACAATGTTACAAGATGCTTTAATTAAAGTATTAGAAGGAAAAACAACCTTTGAAGAAGTCTATAGAGTTATTGAAATAGAAAATGAAGATGATGAAAATTATGAGCAAGAATTATCTGTTATAATGCCAAAAATAGAAAAGAAAGAAGAAGATGTTGAAGAAGAATCTGACGGTCTACTAGAAGTTCATAATAAAAAAGAAACTAAAGATGTAACACCTCCTCAAGCTCCTGCTCCTATTAAAGAAGAAGCTAAAACTGATATCAAGCCAGTAGCTCCAGCACCTGTTTCAAATAATAAAATGCCTGAAACCCCTCAAGAACAACCAAAAACTTCTTCAGTAATTCCTAAAATAACTATTCCACAACAAACTACAACTCCGGTAAATAAAGAAAACACAGAAAAACCTAAACAGGGAACAATTTTAAATATTCCAGAGGGGTTAAAACTTACTCAAGCACCTAGTCAAGTTACTGTGAATAAACCTCCTCAAGTACAAGTTCCAGTGGGCCAAACACTTGAACAACCAAAACCACAAACAACTCCAGTTCCAAAACAAGTCAACTACCCACAACAAGTCCAGCAAATACCAGTACCACAACAACAGGTAAAGCCTCAACCAGTACAAACACAGCCTCAAGTCCAAGCACAACAAAATATTAAAACGGTTATTCCACAAGTAAATGCACAGCAAATTAAACCACCTCAACAAATACAAGTACCACTAACTCCTCAGAATCAGCTCCAACAAATTATGGCTAATCCACCTTTACAAGTTCAAAATAAGTAAAAGCCTTATAAATCAAGGCTTTTTTCGTGAAAAAAATGACAAATATTTACTATTTATCACTTTTTTAATATATCAGCTAAATATAATTCATTTTTATCGTGTCGTTTATATATTTTATACTTTTTAATACTTTTAACTAAATTTTTAATATTAGAACCACCAAAATATTCTTTTAAAAACTCTGATGATTAGTCATATTTCTTACCATTATATCTTATGTTTTTCTTAGCAAATATTTTTGGTGAGTGGGAACTTTTTACTTTTTCATACTCTTTTTCTAAGCCCTCATTCAATATTAAAAGTATTTCTAATTCTGGCTTTGTACAATATTTATATATTTCCTTGCTTGATACAATACCTTTTAAATCTTTAGGAATAGATAATTTATCATTTTGCTTATCACCTACCCTATATACTTTAACCGGCAAACCATAGTGCATCAATTCATTTCGTATTGTTGGATTACTTAATTGTCTAATTGGATATGGTCTAAGACCAATTAAATCATCTCTGGTAAAAGAAAGAAGCTTGGCATCTAATAAACAATTTAATAAAACTTCTTCATTTTGCCCTTCACACATTAATAATATCCGCATTACATTAATTCCTTTTTAAAATTCATTAATGCATCATAACTAACATTTGTATTAAATTCATTATTATAAAATTTATTACTCTTAGATAGTTCTGACCTTAATTTATAATTTGTATGCATATTTTCTAATTTTATTTTCTCATCATATTTACTTATATAAATATTGTCACTTCTACTGAATAAATCAAGTATTTCACAGTAATGAGTAGTAAATATTAATGTAGCATTATTTTTATTTACTGACTTATCTTTATAAAGATTAACTAAATTTTCAACTAATGTCTTATGGAAGTGATTTTCAATTTCGTCAATTATTAAATCAGCTCCTGTTTTTAAAGAATACACTACAAATGTGAATAAACCAAAGCCTTTTGTTGTACCACTTGATAATATTTCATATAACTCAGAATTTGAAACTTCCTTAGTCGTACCATTTGTATAAATAATTCTATATTTATTTTCGTTTATCATTTTTATATTTTCTAAATGCTCATCAAACATTTTTAATAATGCTGTAATAACTTTTAAATTATTATTCAAAAGCTTATATACATTGAATGCCTGAGCATAATCTCTATAAATATAATCATCACTTGAACAATATATTCCTCTTAATGAAATATCTTTTAGTAACGAATATATCATTGAAGTATCTTCTGGTAGTTTAACTTCTGCTTTTACTTCTTCAAATTTTTCATAATTAAATAATTCTCTTATATGAGCTTTTTTGTATTCTCTTTTATATAATTTTTCATTTTTAAAGAAAACTAATGTATTATCAACTGAATTAGCATTCTTATATAAATCTGTTACATATCTATAAATTGAGCCTTCGTGATAAAACGTAATATCTAAATTCAATGGTTTATCAATAAACTTAAAAATATTCTTTGAACTGTTAATTCTATAATTAGAAAAAATATCATATATTATTGACAATAATTCTACTACTGTCGTTTTTCCGGATGCATTTTTTCCAATAATACCTAATGTTGTGAAAACATACAAATCATCAGCTATCTTCTGTAATTCAAATTCCTTATCAGAAGCCGTTTTATTTCCTGTTGGTACAAAAGATATCGTAAAGTTTTCTTCACATAACTTAAAATTATTACAAACAACTTTTAATAGTTTCATTCTTATCATCCCCACTCTATATTCATTATAGCATAGTTTTTACAAAAAAACATTTTTTTTGGTTTTTTTGTAATTTTTATGCCTATAATAGCCTGTTTTTTCAAAAAAAGCAAGTATTTCTTTAATATTATATGTAAATTTTTCTTTTTCAAAACAAAAAACTAAGTCTTTCGACCTAGCAACTATTTTGTTCTATCATTTATATAACTAACTACTTCATCTACTGTCTTAGAAAAATCATTAAAGTTAACATTAAACCACTTTGTATTAAACTGATTATTAAAAAAGGTATACTGCCTCTTAGCATAATGCCTTGAATTTTTCTTTATCTCCTCTTTTACTTCTTCTAAAGACTCTTCCTTATTAAAATAACTTTTAAATTCCTTATAACCAATTGCGCTATTTAAAATTCTTGACTTAGAATAGCTATTTCTTAAACGATTAACTTCTTCTACTAAGCCATTATCAAACATCTCATCTACTCTTTTATCAATTCTATCATATAAATAACTTCTATCAGTAGTAAGACCAATAATAATATGAGGATAAATAACTTTATCTTTATCACTAGAAAATAAAGCCTTGTTTTCTAATTTATTTAGTAATCTAACTAATCTTTGTCTATTATTTATATGAGGCATTTCAAGCCCAACATTAAAAGCTTTAATTCTTGTATATATTTCTTCATTAGTTAAATTATCATAAGAATTGCTTTTTTCTTCTAAAGAAAAATTATAATCATATAAAGCTGCTTTTATATAAAGCCCAGTTCCACCAACAATAATAATTTTCTTTTTCTTCTTAGTTAATTCATCTATTAAACTTCTTACATCTTTTTGATAATTATAAACAGAATAATACTGATCAACTGGACAAATATCAACTAAATGATGAGGTACTTCCCTTCTTTCCATCTTCGTAGGTTTAGCACTACCAATATCTAAATCTTTATAAATACTTACAGAATCACCATTAATTATTTCTGCATCTAACTTCTTAGCTAATTCTATACTTAACTTCGTTTTACCAACCCCTGTTGGTCCTACAATAACGATGATTTCTTGCATATAATCACTTTCCTTTAATTGCCTTAATCAAGACTTCTTTTAAATAACTTCTCTAAATCATATTTCGTATAAGTTATTATCGTTGGACGACCGTGTGGACAAGTAAAAGGATTCTCACACTTACGCAATTCATTTAAAAGCCATAACTGGTCATCATTAGAAATATAATCATTAGCTTTTATAGACATTCTACAAGCCATAGTTGAAGCCATTCTCCATACAAATTCATCAAAATTAAAGCCCTCTTTAGATATAATTATATCTACAACTTTTCTTATACATTCCTCAGCAACATCTTCTTTTATCCAACTTGGATGTGACCTAATAATTACTGTGTTAATACCAAACTCTTCAACAGAAAAGCCATACTGTTCAAGTAAAGAAAAATGCTCTTTCAAAATAATAAACTCATTTGCCGGTAATTCTATTTTTATTGGTATTAGCAAATCATTAATAATAATTTTTTCCTTTAAAGCCTTTAAAACCTTCTCATAATTAATTCGTTCAGCCGCGGCGTGCTGGTCGATTATATACATACCGTCTTCATTTTCAGCTATAATATATGTTAAATAAACAATACCTCTAGGTGTCATTTCCTTAATACGATATTGTGGCTTTTCTTCGGAAATATCATTTTCTTTTGAAATACCACTTTCCAGAGAAACATCACTTCCCATAGAAATATCATTTTCCCTAGAATCATCTTCGCCCACACCTTCTTTACAAGAAGCATAATCTTCTTTTTCTTCAGAAATAGAAAAATCTAATCTAACTTCTTCATAACTAGGCTTATCATCATTCCTTTTAAAAGAAACATCTCTTGTAATTTGGTCTTTTACCTCATTAATAGAAGCCGTATTTCTAACATTTGCATTAGGTATTAAAGTAAGTTCATTTAACTTACTAGTAATCATCTTACTTATTATTTCCTTTAAAGTATCCATCTTTGAAAACTTTATATCCATTTTAGTAGGATGAATATTAATATCAACTAAAATTGGGTCAACATCAATATTTAAAACAATTATTGGAAACTTATCCTTAGGTATATATGTGTGGTAGCAATCAACTATTATCTTATTTAACTCATTATTTTTAATAACTCTACCATTAACTAAAGTAGTAATAGAATTACGATTACTCTTCGTAATTTCTGGATAAGAAATATAGCCACTAACATAATAATCATCATTTTCTAAAGAGACACTAGCCATCTTCTTTGTAACGTCAACTCCATAAATTTCATAAATAACCTTTAATAAGTCTCCATTACCATCTGTTTTCAAAATAACTTTATCATTATTTATCAAAGTAAACTTTATATTAGGATATGACAAAGCCATTTTATTAACATAATCTACTGTGTTCGCAAGCTCAATATAAAGATTCTTCAAATACTTAAGCCTAACTGGTGTATTATAAAAAAGATTTTTAACTGTAATTGTTGTCCCCTTTTGTAAATCACTTCTCTCAACTTGCATATTGCCCCCACCAGTTAAATTCAAAAGCGTTCCAACTTTACCATCAGAAGTCTTTAAAGTAACATCAGAAACAGAAGCAATTGATGGTAAAGCTTCTCCTCTAAAACCTAAAGATGAAATATAAAACAAATCATCAAGCTTTTTAAGTTTAGAAGTTGCGTGCCGTAAAAAAGCCATTTTCGCATCCTCTTCATCCATACCTATACCATTATCTTCTACTTCTATTTCCTTAACACCAGAATCAATAAGTTTAATACTAATCTCCGTTGCCTGAGCATCTATCGCATTTTCGACTAATTCCTTAACGACATTCATCGTCTTTTCCACAACTTCTCCTGCCGCTATCTTATTAGCAAGTGCCTCATCCATTACCTTTATTTTACTCATAACTTCACCCTCTAAAAAGTTGCTCCATCAGGAAAAACTCTTGGCTTTAAATTCTTATTACCTGGGCACTCTAAAGTAACTCTATAGACAATACTATCATTCTCAATAATTGTCTCCTTATTCTTATTAGACCCCTTTACCATTTTATATTCTATCTTCCCGCTACACATCGTCTTAGTATTAGGGTCAACTGGATCTTCCATATAACTTTCTTCTACTAATACCGCTAAATCAACTACTCCCGTTGCGTTATTATCTAGTGACGTTGCTAGACCGTGCTCAATAATATAATTTTCACAAGCTCCACTAGCTGCTTTATAAATACTACTATAAGCCTGATTCTTAGCCTTTTCCAAATAACTGCTGACAGCTCCAATTGCGACTCCAATTAATATACCCAATATAGATATAACAGCCATTAATTCAACTAACGAAAAACCTCTTCTATTCATATAGCTTCCTCCAATAATATAATTATACTACAAATCCTTTAAATAGTTAGCCAAATTATTCGCAACATCCAAAGAAACAACTTCCGCTAATTCCTGAATACTAGCTTCCTTCATTTTCTTCAAAGAACCAAACTTCTTTAACAATTCCTTACGTCTAACAGGACCTATTCCTGGTACTAAGTCCAATACACTAGCTAGTGTTCCCTTAGCCTTAATATTCCTGTGATAACTAATAGCGTATCTATGTACCTCTTCCTGTATTCGCATTAAAAACAAAAATAAATTACTATCTTTACTAACTTCTAATCTCTCTAAATTTTCATTAATTATATAATTAGTTCGGTGATTCTTATCTTTAGCTAACCCAATAATAGGAATATTTAAATTTAAACTACTAATCACTTCTTTAGCAACATTTACCTGTAATTCTCCCCCGTCCATAACAATTAAATCAGGCTTTTCTAAATTTTCCATTAAAACCTTATAATATCTTCGATATAAAACTTCCCGCATCGCACTTAAATCATCTTTTACATCACTACTAATCTTATATTTACGATATAAATCCTTACGAGGTAAAAAATCCTCAAAAACAACCATTCCACCTACATAGAAAGTCCCAAAAAGATGCGAATTATCAAACGATTCCATTCTAGAAACCTTATCTAAATTAAGTAATCTCTTAAGCTCTTCCAAAGCAAAATTACGTATCTCGCTATCCTTTTTCAAAGTCTCTTCCTGTAAATCAATTTGTTCCTTAGCATTTTCCAAAGCTAAATCAAGTAAATTCTTTAATTTGCCTCTTACCGGCTTTATAACTTTTATTTGGAAATAATCACTTAAAAGATTTTCATCTAATTCTAAAGGAACATACAATTCCTTAGGTAATAAACTTTTTTCATAAAACTTAACTAAATATTCCAAAACCGCATCACTAGGCTCTTCTATAGTTTGCATAATCTCATTATGTCTTCCAAAAAGACGACCTTCTCTAATAAAAAATATTTCAATAGATAAATAATTCTTATCATAATAATAATTCACCAAATCAAAGTTATAATTATTATTTAAATCAATTTTCTGCTTCTTCAAAGTTGTCTTAACATCTTCTAACATATACTTAAATTCCTGTGCTCGCTCATAATTCATAGCTTCACTAGCTTTTAACATTTCTTCCTCTAATTTATCCGTAACAATAGAAGCATCACCCTTTAAAAAAGCAATTATCTCCCTTTTCATATCATCGATTTTATCTTGAGAAACCTCCTTCGTACAATAACCAAGACACTCATTAATATGATAATATAAACACGGTTCTTTCTTTAAATGGTCACATTTTCTTAAAGGATAAAGGCGATTAATCATATTAACTGTTTTTCTAGCTGCCGTAGCATTAGGATAAGGCCCATAAAGATGATTTTTATTTTTTTTTCTCTTTATATTACGAACTATTTTTAAAGTAGGATAAGCTTCATTAGTTAACTCAATATAAGGATAACTTTTATCATCTTTAAGCAAAATATTATACTTAGGATTATACTTTTTAATTAAAGTTATTTCTAATATTAAAGACTCTAACTCTGAAGATGTAACGATATATTCAAAATCATCAATATCTTCAACAAGCATTCTTGTCTTACCAGTTGCTCTTCCTGTAAAATAGCTTTTCAACCGATTTTTTAAATTTTTAGCTTTACCCACATAAATAATTATTCCATCTTTATTTTTCATTTGATAACTTCCTGGTTTAGTAGGAACTAAAGCCAACTTTTCTCTAAAATCTTTCATATTTCCACCACTCGTCTTAATTCTATCTAATTTTTTTTAAAAAGTCTATAGTAGTTTGGACAAACTTATCTTCTTACTTAATACATAACATTATATTCGAAAAAAAATATAATGAAAAAATACCTTATTGGTATTTTTCCATAGCTTTCATCATTTGATTTATTTGTTTTTCATTAGGTTTTCTTCCCATCTGCATCATTAAAGCTTTAATCATATCTCTATTGATAGGAGGGTTTTTCTGAAAATATTTTTTCATATAATGTCTAGCTCCAAAAAAGCCAATAACTAAACCTATTAATAGGCCAAATAAAACTCTTAGTATATCCCAAAGCACATTAATCATCTCCCTAGATATATTTTACCTAAAATATATAAATTAAACAAGTATTTTTTCTAGGTAATCACTTAAAAAGAAAAAACGATGGTGATTAAAATCACAAACAAAGAAGTTACTAGAAAAACTATTTATTACTTCAAAAAAAGAAGAAAAATCCTGTTCAACTTCTAATCTTATATAACTACCTTTTATTGTTAATCTACTTATTTCACTATAAAAATTATTATAAATATGTATATCTTTTCTTTTTATATATGGAATATCCCGATGTAATTTAATAAAAATATCTCTATCCATCTTTGATTTTTCAATAGGAGAAATTAATTGTTTAAATAAATTATAACCATACTCTACTTCTTCTTTTTTTAAATAATAAATTCCACGTAAAATATTATATAAAACAGGAGCATTATCTTTATAAAGATTAATAAATTCATCTTTTATATTAAAAATAAAATAGACTTTCATTTTAACCACACATTCCTTTCACTTTGTTCAAGGCACACATAGTTATGAAAACTTGAACAAAATTTAATTTAT
>CANRQG010000022.1 GCA_947632735.1 uncultured Bacilli bacterium
TAATAACCTATATTTTTTAAACTTGATTAAACAAAAAAAGCTCCTATATAGGAACTTAATTTTTTTATGGCGGAGTAGGAGAGATTTGAACTCTCGCGCCAGTTGCCCGACCTACACCCTTAGCAGGGGCGCCTCTTCAGCCTCTTGAGTACTACTCCAATTGCTTACTGCACATATACTATATCATTAAAAGAAAATAGATGTCAATATTTTTTTAAAAAGAGCTTTAAATTCTCTGTTAAAAGTATTATATTATTTATTACTATTTATTTTCATTAAATTCTTCTTAAACAATATGGTAAATTTTAAACAATTTATTTAAAATTTATGATATACTTTTCTTAGGAGTGTATAGATTATGATGAGATTATTAAAAAACTTTTATGACGACTTTAATTATATAAATTCATACTATAATATCTTAGTATCTAGAACAAAAAAATTAGAATATGTCGGTATTACTAATGAATGGTTAATTGATAATTTTTATATCTTAGTAGAGCATAAGACAAATATAACTAATAATAAGAGAATAATTAAAAAAAATAATAAAACTATTGAGAAGCTTTATAAGTGTTTAAAAGAAATAGTAGTTAAGTATAACTATAATCTTAGTTATAAAGTTTTGATTAATGAAATAAAAAAGTATCAAAAGGCTACAAAGACTAATTTTTCTTATAAAGAAATTAAACTTATTAAAACAGTAATAGTCTTTATTTATACTGAAAGGTTAAGATATCTTTGTAGTAATGAACAAAATAAATTAACTGTTCAAGATAACATAGCTAAGGTCATTAAAAATAAAGCTAGTTGTGATTTAGAATTAAAAGATTTTCATATTGATAACTATAATGATATTAATAATAACTACTTAATTTTTGAACTTAATAATCAGTTAGATAAAATAGAAAATAAAAATACTATTTTTAAAGAATTAAATAAGACTTTGGAAGATAAAAATATTAGTTTAAAGGATTTAATTAATGATCAGTATCAAAAGAAAATGGATAATGATATTTTAATATCAAATATTTTTATGGATTTAAAGGAATTGTTTGAATACTATGTTGAAGATATGTATGAAAAAGTTTCTAAGGTTGAAAAATTGCTTTTAACTGATGAAGTATATAAAAATATGACTGATGATTCAAAGGAATTATATCGTAAAAAACTAGTCCAGTTAGCTAAAAGAAAGAAAGTAAGTGAATTAGCTTTTCTTGAAGATATTTTAGAAAAAAATAAAGATAAAGAAAATTATCATATTGGTTTTTCTCTTTTTAAGAGACAAAGTAAGACTTTGAATGCTATAATTTATATATTTTTAAATTATGCTCTTTCTATTATAATAACATTTATATTGTCTAATTATTTTATAAAATGGCGAATATTAGGTTTTTTGATTTTATTAATACCTGTTTCTCATCTTATTAATCAAATAATTAATCAAATAATTATTAAATTTGTTCCGACTAATTCTTTGCCTAAACTTGATTATTCTAAGGGAATAAGTGATGAGTCTAAGACGATGGTTGTTATACCTACTATTGTTGGGACTAAAGAAAAAATTAAAAATATGTTTGATACTTTAGAAACATATTATTTAATTAATAAAAGTGATAATTTGTACTTTACTTTATTAGGTGATGTTAAATCAAGTGATAAGCAAGTTGAAGATTATGATAGTGATTTAGCTGAATATGGTAGTGAATATGCTGAGAGTTTAAACAAAAAATATAATAAAGATTTATTCTATTTTATATATCGTAAAAGAGTTTGGAATGAAAAAGAAGGTTGTTTCTTAGGGTATGAAAGAAAAAGAGGGGCTCTTTTACAATTTAATAAGATTTTGCTTGGTGAGTATGTTGATGAAACTAAATATTTTAATGTAAATATGTTACATCATAATGACTTAGATATAAAGTATGTAATAACTTTGGATACTGATACGAGGTTAGTTTTAAATTCTGCTTTAAATTTGGTTGGGGCAATGGCTCATCCACTAAATAGACCGATTTTAAATAAAAAGAAGACAAAAGTTATAAGTGGATATGGTATAATGCAACCTCGTGTTAGTGTTGATATTGAAGCTACTAATAAGAGTTTATATAGTCAAATTTTTGCAGGAATTGGTGGTTTTGATACTTATTCTGCTATCGTTCCAAATGTTTATCAAGATGCTTTCAATGAAGGAAGTTTTGTCGGTAAAGGAATTTATGATTTGGAAGTGTTTGATCAAGTGTTAGGCAACACTTTCCCCGAAAACTTAATTTTATCACACGATTTGTTAGAAGGTAATTATCTTCGTTGTGCTTATGTTTCTGATATTGAATTAATTGATGATTTTCCTTCTAAGTTTTTAACAGATGTTACGCGTCATCATCGTTGGGCTAGAGGTGATACGCAAATAATTGGTTGGTTATTACCTAATGTGAGAAATAAGAATAATCGTAAAGTAAAGAACCCTATTAATATTATTGGTAAATATAAAATTCTTGATAATATAATTCGTATGTTTTTACCTTTATCTTTGTTATTGGTTTTAATAGCGTCTTTATTTTTTACAAAATATTCTTTTATTTGGCTAATCTTTATTTTACTAGATATTGCTTTACCAATTTTGTTTTTCTTGTATGGAAAAAAGTATCGAAATAAGAAAGAATCTAAGGTGGTTTATTATAAAAACTTATATCACGGTGGAAAAAGTATAATTTTACGTTCTTATATTGTACTTGCGACTCTTCCATTTTATACAAAGCTTTATATGGATGCTTTTTTTAGAACATTATATAGGTTGTTTATAAGTCACAAGAATTTACTTAATTGGATAACGGCTGAAGAAGTTGAAAAGACAGCTGATGGAAGTTTAAAAAATTATTTAAAAAATTTTGTGTTTAATATTGTTTTTGCTATTGTTTTGTTTGCTTTAAGTATTTATATTGGAAGTGTTCCATCTTTTGTACTTGGGTTAATTTTTCTTTCAGCACCGTTTCTTTTATATTATGTTAGTAAGACTATTGACAATACTGAGCCAGAATTAAAGGAAAAAAAGCTTGACTCTTTAACCGATTTGGCTAGATTAACTTGGAATTATTTTTCTGATAATTTAAAGGAAGAATATAATTATTTAATTCCTGATAATTATCAAGAAAATAGGGAACCAAGAGTTGATTTACGTACCTCACCTACAGCTATTGGCTTTTCTTTATTAAGTATAGTTGGAGCTAAGGAATTAGAATTTATTGAGGAAGAAGAAGCTAAAGAGCTTATTAGAAATATTTTAAAGAGTGTAGATTCATTAGAAAAGTGGCACGGTCATTTATACAATTGGTATAACATAAGCACTAAAAAAGTTATGACTCCTACTTTTGTTTCAACTGTTGATTCAGGAAATTTTGTAGCTTGTTTAATTATAGTTAGAGAGTTTTTAAATGATTTAGATGAACTAGATATGGTTAAGGAATGTGATAAATTAATAAACAATACTAATTTTAAAAAATTGTATAGTAAGAAAGACGTTTTTAGTATTGGTTATGATGAAATAGAAGGTCGTTTGTCACCATATAATTATAATAAATTTGCTAGTGAATCACGTCTTACTTCTTTTATAGCTATAATTAAAGGTGATGTTCCAAGCAAGCATTGGTTCTCTTTAGATAAGTCTTTAACTATTTATAAAAAGAAGAAAGGACTTATTTCTTGGAGTGGAACTTCTTTTGAGTATTATATGCCTTTACTTTTTATGAGAAATTATCCAAATACTTTGTTTGATGAATCTTATCATTTTGCTCATTTTTGTCAAAAGGATTATATAAATAGTATTTCGCCAAAACTTCCTTGGGGAATTAGTGAGTCAGCTTATGCAGAGTTAGATAATGCTTTAAATTATAAATATAAAGCTTTTTCGACACCTTATTTGAAAGCTAAGGAAGATAAGGAAAATAGAGTTGTTCTTGCACCATATGCATCAATTATGGCTTTAGAGTTGTTTCCTAGTGATGTTTATGCAAATGTTGAGAAGTTTAAAAATTTAAAGATGTATGATAAGTATGGCTTATATGAATCTTATGATTATGATAATAAGGAAGTTGTTAGGGCTTATTTTGCTCATCACGAGGGTATGATTTTAGCTGGCTTAGTAAATTACTTGAAGAAAGATGCTCTTAAAAATTATTTTCATAGTAATGTTTTTGTACGTACTTTTGATATTTTATTGAAAGAAAAAGTACAAATAAAGACAACTATTGATTTAAAAATGGCTGATTATAAGAAATATGATTATAATAAAGAAAAGATTGAAAATGATATTAGAGCTTTCAACTATATTTCTTATATGCCTGAGGTTTCTGTTCTTTCAAACAAAAAGTATGCTTTATTAATGAATGATAGAGGTAATAGTTTTTCAAGATACCGTACTTTACAACTTAATAGATATCGTAAAGTAACGGAACAGGATTATGGAATTTTCTTATTTATTAAAGATCTTAAAACAAAATATGTATGGAGTAATACTTTTGCTCCAATGAATATTAAACCTGATAAATATGAAGTAGTTTTTGCTTCTGATAAGATTAAATTTTTAAGAACAGATGGTCCTATTACGACAAAAACAGAAATTGTCGTTACTAGAAATCATCACGCTGAAATAAGAAAAATAACTTTAAAGAATACCTCAGATGTTTCTAAAGAATTAGAACTTACCACTTATACAGAGCCTATTTTATCAGAAAATATGGATGATGTTAGTCATAAAACTTTTAATAATATGTTTATTTCTTCTTACTATGATGATAAAAATAATGCTTTAATAGTAAAAAGAAAAAGTCGTAAAGATAATAAGATAAATAGTTATATGGTTAATAGATTAATTATAGATGATGCTTCTAGTCCGTACTCTTATGAAACAGAAAGAAGTAGTTTTATTGGAAGAAATAATGATTTGAGAACGGCTGTTTCTTTGGATGGTGAATTGAGTAATTATTGTGGAGATAATCTTGACCCAATAATCTCTCTTCGTAATAGAATAGTAATAGAGGCTAACAGTGAAAAGGTTGTTTATTTGCTAGTAGGCTTTGGTAGAAGTAGGGAACAAATTAATAATATTTTAGCTTCTTATAATACTGATTATGAATTAGAAAAGGCTTTTAAAGTTGCTCCTCTTATGAATATTGTTAATACGAAGAATATGAATTTAACAGGCGAAAAGATGAGAACTTTCAATATTATGTTAAATTATTTATATCAAACGACAAAAATATCTGTAAATGAAGAGAGAATGGAACTTTTGAGAAAGAATGCTTTAAGTCAAGAAGGCTTATGGAAATTTGGTGTCAGTGGAGATAGACCAATAGTCTTAGTGGAAATTAAAGATATTTCGGATATGAGTTTTGTTTTGGATATTTTAAAAGCTTTTGAATATTATAAGAATAATTCTATTTTTGTAGATATTATTATTGTTAATAGTGAAACAGGCCGTTACCAAAGAATGATAAGAAAACAAATTGATGATGAGATTTATCGAATGTATACTTTGAATAGTTTTTATCATACACCTGGTGCAATTACTATTATAAATAATGAGGAACTTACTATAGAAGAAAAGAATCTTCTTGCGATGGTACCAAGACTTCGTTTTGTAATTGAAAATCATATTACTTTAAAAGAAGCTGTTGAAGATTTACAAAAGAAAAATACAATAAGTGATTATCCTACTTATAATGTTGAAAAGGTAGTTGATTTGAAGAAAGAAAAGCTAACTTTTGATAATGGTTTTGGTGGTTTCAAAAATAATGGTCGTGAATATGTTATATATAATAAAAATACACCAGCTCCTTGGGTAAATGTTATTGCGAATAAGAATTTTGGAACAATAGTAACAAATAATGGATGTGGCTTTACTTATGCTTATAACTCAGGAGAATTTAAAATTACATCTTGGAATAATGAAATGGTTGTTAATGATAAAAGTGAAGGCTTTAAGTTTAATGGTGAACTTTTTGATGTAAGTAAATGTACGCACGGTTTTGGTTATTCTATTTTAGAAAATGAAACTTTAAATTTACGAAAAGATATTACCGAATTTGTAGCACTTAATGATAATATAAAAATTTATTTAATGCATCTAGTTAATAAGAATAAAAAGAGTGTTCACTATGATATTGATTTTTGGATAAATCCTACTTTTGGTAATTTCGAAGAAAAGACTTCTAGACATATTTTAACTGAATTTATGGGACAAGATAATTACTTAAAAATGAGAAATGTTTATATTAATAATTTTAGTGATGTAAATGTCTTTATGTCTTCTAATGAAAAAATAGTATCAGCTACTTGTGATAAAACTTTAATTAAAGATATTTTAATTGGAGTAGATTTTGAGCCATTAGAAGAAAAAAATATTATCTTTGTCTTGGGTTGTAGTAAAAGTGATAAAGAGAATTTAGAGTTAATAGAAAAATATACTAATTTAGCGAATGTAAAGAAGGAATTAAAGTCAGTTAAAGATTATTGGAATAAGACTTTAAGAACGGTAGAGGTAAATACTCCTGATAAAAGTTTTGATTATGTTGTTAACGGCTGGTACTTGTATCAAGCAATTGCATCAAGAATTTATGCTAGAGCTGGTTTTTATCAGGTTAGTGGTGCTTTTGGCTATCGTGACCAACTTCAGGATAATATGAATTTAGCTTTAGTTAAGCCAGAATTTACAAGAGAGCAAATTTTGATTAATGCTAAGCATCAATTTATAGAGGGCGATGTTCTTCATTGGTGGCACGAAAAGAATCATTTTGGACTTCGTAGTAAATTTAAAGATGATTATTTATGGCTAGTATATGCTTTGTGCTATTACATAGAAGTTACTAATGATTATCAAATATTAGATGAGGAGATACCTTATATAACGGGACCAAAACTGGGGGAATATGAAAATGAAAAAGGTATTGTCTTTAGTTATTCAGATAAAACAGATACTTTATTAAATCACTGTTTAAAGTCTTTAGATTTAGCAATGAGTTCTTTAGGTTCTCACAAACTTCCTTTAATGGGTGGTGGAGACTGGAACGATGGTATGAATAAAGTTGGTGTTAAAGGTAAAGGTGAAAGTGTTTGGTTAGGTTTCTTCCTTTATAATTGCATAGATATGTTTAGTAAAATAATTAAAAAGCACACAAAAATTAGTATTACTAAGTATTTGGAATTTAATGAAAAATTAGCTAATAATTTAAATAAAAAGGCTTGGGATGGCAATTACTATTTGAGAGCTTTCTATGATAATGGTGATAAGTTAGGAAGTCACGAGAATAGTGAATGTAAAATCGATCTAATCTCACAAAGCTTTGCTATTTTGAGTAATGTTGCTCCTAAGGATAGAATTCAGAGTATAATTACTAATGTTCAAGAACAATTAGTTGATGAAAATTTAGGTATTATAAAATTACTTACACCAGCTTTTGAAAGGTCTTTAAATAACCCTGGATATATTATGGACTATCATAAGGGTATTCGTGAAAATGGCGGTCAATATACCCACGCTGTTGCTTGGTATCTTATGGCTTTAATAAAAACGGGCTACTATGACCGAGCTTATCGTTATTTTCAAATGATTAATCCGATAGAACGTTCAACAACTAAAAAAGCAAATCTTTATCGAGTTGAGCCTTATGTTATTGCGGCTGATATATATTCATCAGAGAGTTTTGCCGGAAGAGGTGGTTGGACTTGGTATACTGGTTCTGCTGGTTGGTTTTATAGGCTATCTGTCAGTGACATTTTAGGTCTTAAAAAGCGTGGTAATAAATTAAAGTTAGACCCTAAAATACCTATTTCTTGGGATGGCTTTAAAATGATTTATCATTATGGAGATACTATTTATAATATTGAGGTTATAAAAGGCAAGAAAGAAAGTTTAAAGCTTGATGGTAAAAATCAAATTAGTAATAGTATTGACTTAGTAGATGATAAACAAACTCACGAAGTAGTTCTTTATATTAAAGGCTGATGTTCTTTTTGAATATCAGTTTTTTCGTTCTTAAAGTTTGCGAGTAATGTTTGTCGTATGATATAATAGTCATAAGTATTTACAAAAGAATTTATATATAGGAAATGATAAATATGAAATTAGTTGAAATTAGGAAGAAACAAATTTTGGATTTGTGTAAAACCCTTTTAGAAGTTTATACTTCTTATTTAGAAAGGGAAGAGTTTGAACTTATTAATGGTATTTTAAATGACTTTAGTGATGAAAATATATCTTTACTAGAAGAAAAATTATTACCAATAGTGAGTAAAATTTGGCAATTAGAACTTGCTAGTGGAAAGTATGTAGTTATTTCTTGGAATAAATATGCGAAGGAAAAAGAAAAAAAGGCTCTTACTTTTGCTACGATAAGTAAAAAAGATGAAGTTACTTCTTTTTGCAATCTTACAGAGGGTACTTTGTATAAGATAAGCTTTGCTTCTTTAGTTGGGGCATTAGACAAAGATGGCGCTACTTTAATTGAAGATGCTAGTAAAGAAAATGAATTTACTATTGGGACAATAGATGATAAAGTTATAAATTCTTATAATGGCGCAACTAGACTAATTACGCCTTATCAACTTGTTTCTTCTAATAATAGTGATTATAAGTCTAAACATAATGAATTAATATTAAAAACAGCTTTAATAGAAGAAGTTGGTCCCTATACTTTAGATGATAATGTAAGAAAAGGTAAATAAGAGGTGCTTTTAAATGGATAAAATTGATGCTTTGCAAAAAATGATAAATGAAGCAAATAATATAGTTTTCTTTGGAGGTGCTGGTGTTTCTACTGCTAGTGGAATAAAAGATTTTCGAAGTAAGGATGGTTTATACAGTTTGAAGACAAAATATCCGGCAGAATATATGTTAAGTTCAGAAATGTTTTTTAAGCATACTAGTGAATTTTATGATTATTATAAAGAAAATTTAAATTGTCTAGATGTTAAACCTAATATAGTTCATAAGTATTTAAAGGAGCTTGAAGAATGTGGAAAATTAAAAGCTATTATTACTCAGAATATAGATGGTTTACATTCTAAAGCGGGCAGTAAAAATGTATTGGAATTACACGGTACTGTTTTTAAGAATCATTGCTTAAAGTGTGGTAAAGAATTTTCAGCTGAATATGTTTTTAATGCTAAAGGTATACCATTATGTGATGAATGTCACGGAATTATAAAACCAGATGTTGTTTTATATGGAGAGAGTCTGCCTGATTCTTTTATTCAAGCACAAGAATTTATATTAAAAGCAGATATGCTCATTGTTGCTGGAACATCATTAACAGTTCAACCAGCTAGTAGCTTAGTTAATTTATTTCGAGGAAAATTTTTGGTTATGATAAACAAGACTAAGACACCTAGTGATGGCACTTTTGATTTGGTTATTAATGATTCTTTAAAAGACGTCTTTGAAAAATTAAAAGCTACTTTTTAGTAGTAGCTTAATTAATGGTTGTTGGGGCTAAAAATTTAAATAAAGGTATGTTTCTTAAAACTCCATAAGTTATAAATAGAATAATTAAGAAATACCAAAGATTAGGCTCCAATTTTTTAGTTAAAGAAATTTTATGCTTTTTTTCTGCCCAGTAATTTATAAATAAGTAAATTAGGTAAAAGGGAATTGTTATAAATAACAATGGGTTATAGCGAAAAGCTTGATAGATATTACCGTGTAGTATACTTTTTAACATTCTAGTTGAGCCACAACCAGGGCAGTAAATATTAAATAGAAAATGAATAGGACACTTTAAATAAAAGTTAAAGTGTTCTCCTAAAGTTAAGTAAATAATTAGGACAAGTAAAATAATAAAACAACTTATAATTTTCTTTTTCATAATTATATTACTTCATTATTAGAAATTTTGGTGCTTATTAGGTTTAATTCATTTTGTATTAAGCAGTAGTTAACAATACTTAAACCAAAAATACGTAGGATAATATAAAGTAAAGTGTAATCATCAGCAGGTAATTCATATTTACTTTGAGCTTGCATAAGGGCTTTCGCAACTAAGTAACACCAGTAGTAGCCATAGATACCACAAGTAATTATTGTTAATAAAAGACATTTACCACCTGATAGCCTTTCGTCATTACTTACTATTCTAACATCATCGCTTATACTAACAAACCAAAAAATTCCGTAAATACCACAAGTTATAATTGTTAAGATAATATTTGTCACAATATCTTTCTTTTTAATCATAAAATATGTACTCCTTTCTTTTGTCTTTAATATACCACAATTTTTTTTAAATGCCTATTTATTTTGAAAAAAATATTGTAAAGGTATAAAACAGATTTAATTTTGCATAATAATTTTAGGAGGAAATTTATGAATGAAAATATAGAACTTTATAAACATATTATAAAAGACTGTGATATGGGAAGATTTACAATTGAAAAATTACTTGAAGATTTAAAAGAAAAAGATAATAAAATAAAGAAGTTAGTAGAAGATATTTTAAAGAAATATGAGTATTTTTATGAAAAAAGTAAAAAGTATTTAAAAAAAGAGGGCGCTAGTACAGTGGATAATTCTCTTATGAGTAAGATGGGCGCTAGTATGGGAATAAAAAAGGAAGTAAAGTGTGATAATAGTGATAGTAGTATTGCGCAAATGATGATTGAAGGTATTTCAATGGGAAGTATTGATATGGAAAAGAAAATTAAAAATTATGTAAAAGAAGTAGATAAAAAACAATTAAACTTTGCTAAAGAATTTTTGAAGTTTCAAGAAGATTCTATTGATTCATTAAAGGCTTATTTATAGGTCTTTTTTTTGACAATTTTTTCTATATTTGCTATATTTCAAATGAGGGATATTTTATGTATTTTACGTTTTATAAATTTTCTTTTTTGGAGTTAGTTATTTTAGGAAATCAAAAATTTATTACTGGTCTATATATTAGAGGTGCTAAAAATTTTGATGAAAGGATGCTTAATGGTAAAGATGAAAATAATGATTTGGAAATATTTAAAAAGTTAAAAAAATTATTAGATAGATATTTTAAAGGAGAAGAAGTTTCTTTTCGGGAAATTCCTCTAGAAATATTTGGAAGTGAATTTAGGCGAATAGTTTATGGTATTTTGGCAGAAATTCCATATGGGCAGGTAGTAACTTATGAAGATGTTGCGATGAAAGTTTCGGCAATTACGGGTAAGAAGAAATGTTGTCAAGCTGTTGGTGGAGCAATAGGCCATAATCCTATTTCTATAATTATTCCTTGTCATAGAGTAGTGGGTAAGAATAAGAGCTTAGTTGGTTATGCTGGCGGTATTGAAGTTAAAAGAAAATTACTGGAAATTGAGGGAAATGTTAATTATAGTTGACAAAGTTCCAACTGAAACGGGTAGATATGCAACTAAAAAGTAGTTTATAATTTTAGTGGAGGTGAGAAAATTGATAGGAGAAAAATTACTAGAATTAAGAAAGAAAACAAATTTATCACAAGAAGATGTTGCTTTTAAATTAAATGTTACGAGACAAACTGTTTCTAAATGGGAAACTAATCAAAGTGTTCCTGATTTTGATAAAATTGTTCCTTTATGTTAACTTTATGGAATAAGTCCTAATGAATTATTAGGAGTAGAAAAGGAAAAGAACGATAATTGGTCTAATAAGGTAGAGGTAGAAGAAAATCATACTAATAAGATTAAGAAAGCTAAGATGATGGGTCTAGGAATATTTTTCTATTTCTTGGCTGTTGTTTTAATAATGATATTAATTCCTGTATTAAATATGAATCCAATAATTGTTGTCTGTATTTTTCTATTAGCCTGTGGGGTTGGAACATATATAATTGTTGTTGCTCAAATGTCTTATTCTAAAAAAGAAAAAGTAGATAGTAAGACTTTACGATTAAGAAAAGAAATTAGTGACATAATGGCTTTAGTAACGGTTATTATTTATTTAGGAATAAGTTTTGCTACTGGTGCTTGGCATATTACTTGGTTTATTTGGATACTTTATGCAATTATTAATGAAATTATTAAATTAATTTTTATTTTAAGGAGTGAAGATGTTGAAGAATAAAAAAATTATAATAGGCTTAATAGTTTTTTTAGTACTAATTTTTTTAGTAGGTAGTTTTTTCTTTATAAGGGTTCTTACAAGTAGAAATAAGTTGTTTTTTTCTAATTATAAAGTTAGTCAAGAAAAAGTTTTTTCCGAAGAATATGATAATATCTTTGAGGAAGTAAATATTATAAGTGATGCAGCTGATATTAATATAATAGAAAGTGAAAGCAACAAAGTTAAAGTAGTTATTTATGGTAAGAAAGATAATGTCGAGGTTTCGGCAACAGAAAAATTAAATATAAAAATAAAGAAAGAAAATTGTAAATTTATTTGTTTAAATGTTGAAGCTTCGAAAGTGGATATTTATTTACCAAAAGATTTTTCGAAAAAAATAAAGATTAATAATAATTATGGTGATACGAATATCGATTCTTTTTCACAAAGTGATGTAGAGCTTTCTAATGCTTGTGGTGATATTTTGGTAAAAGAAGTTCGAAATGCTAAAATTAAGGATAGTTACGGTGATATTAAAGTAGAGAAAATGGTAAGTGGCGAAATAGATAATGAATGTGGCGATATTTATATAGGTGAAGTTAGAGATATTAAAACACACAATTCTTATGGAGATATAGAAATAGAAAAAGTTTTAGCTAAATTAGATATAGAAAATAATTGTGGCGATATTAGTATAGATAATGTTGTGTTAGATAAAGATTCTTTTATAAAAGATGATTTTGGTGATATAAGTATTAATAAGACTAATCAAGTATTTATTTCTGCTAAAACGGATATGGGAGATGTTCAAATTAATAAAAATTATAGAAAATCTTTAGTAACTTTAGAAATAAAAAATGCTTGTGGTGATATAAGAGTAGATAATTAAGATTTTTCTAAAATAATTCAAGTTAACGTAAAGAGATAAGAAAATTAAACTAATAGATTTTAATTTTCTTTTTTTTCCTTTATAATTTGTTATAAGAGGTAGTGTTTTATGGGGAGAAAAATTTGGAACTTTATTAAAGGAATATTTTTTGTCTTTACAGCTATTTTGATAGGCTTAGTAATTTTTGTTTTTGTTATTAAAGAAAGGGAAGAGACTATTTTAAAAGAGGAGCTTATTACTTTTCAAAATAAAGATTTAGGAGTAGATAATTTTAATATTTCTATTAAGACAAAAGGTGATTATGCTTATGTTGAGGAAGCAATTAAAAAGTATTATAAGAGTCTTTCTAGTAATGTAAAAGATATTAATTTTTATTTAAATAATAATGATTTTTTGAATATTTTGGCAACAGAGGAGTTAATAAAAAATAGACCTGATTATACATATAGCCATATAACGGTTAAGAGTACAAGAAGTAAAATTAATAAGGCTATTGGAGAAATTGATAAATTATGTAGTGAAGATACGATTAAGGATTTAATAAATAAAGATGAATTGATGCCTATTGGAAGAAGTTATTATTATGATTTGTTTTTAAAATATATTTATACAGAAGATGATATTGTCAGATTAGATAATTTAAAGGAAGAAATGGACTTAGTTTCTAAGCAATTAAATTCTTTTTTAGATAAAATTGATGAAATATTAGTTTTTTTACATAAAAATGATGAAGAAGTTATTTTAGATGAAGAGAAAGGTATTAATTTTTCGGATAAAGATACTTTAAATGAGTTTAAAAAGCTTTATAATGAATTATTAGAAATAGCAGGAAATTTTATTTCTGATACTGACGATGAAAAAGCTTTGTAATGAGGCTTTTTTTTGTAAATGTAAAAAGTTTTTTATGTTAATTATAGTAATTTTCTTTTATGATTTTAGTGAAAGGAGGTATTCTATGAATCTGGGTGATAAGTTAATCAAATTAAGAAAGGAAAACAAAATATCACAGGAAGAGTTTGCTGAGAAGCTGGGGGTTAGTAGACAAACGGTATCTAACTGGGAAAATTATAAAAATTATCCAGATATTAGCACTATTGTAAAAATAAGTGAATTATATAATATTTCTTTAGATGTTTTGTTAAAAGGTGATTTAGAAATGATTAATAATTTGGATACAAAAATTAAAAATAGTAAGAAGTATAAAAATATTTTACTTGTTATAGGTATTTGTCTTTTAATAATTTTAGGAAGTTTTTTTCTATATACAGTTAAGTATACTAGTACTAAGAAAAAGTTAGAAAGTAATTTTTCTAGAGTTTTAAAAGCTAATAATTTTAAAAAGAATAATGATGGCTACTACTTTACTAAATATCAAGAGAAAATTGTTTTTGGTGTTCCTAATCAGAAAATGCCTGGTTTATTAGATTTTAGTTTGCATTTTCATAATATGGTTTTATATTGTGATCGTTATTATGAAGATAGTAGACATTTAGAGGGCATATGGAATAACTATGATGATTATAATTTTACAATAGAAAAAGATGAGATGATTATTGGTTCTTCTGCTAGTATAAAAAAGAAGAATGATATAGCTAAGTTAAGTGATGAATTAAAAATTGAAAGACAAGACTTGGAAGAAATAATTACTAAAGGTAATCAGCTATATAAAGAGTTTTATAAGAATTGAAAATAGTTTCAGTTCTTTTTTAGTTTTTTGGAAAATGGTGAGGTGAAAAGCGACCGAAAGGTGACCAAAAAGCGACCGAAAGGTGACCAAAAAGCGACCGAAAGGTGACCGAAAAGCGACCGAAAGGTGACCGAAAAGCGACCGAAAGGTGACCGAAAAGCGACCGAAAGGTGACCGAAAAGCGACCGAAAGGTGACCGAAAAGTGATCAAAAAGTGACCGAAGACATTGATAAAATTACTAAAATTATTTATAATAACATTAGGTGATGGTTTATGTATATAGAGTCTGAAACAGTAGAATTAAAACAAGAACTTACCAAAAATATAAAAAAAGAAATTGTCGCATTTGCTAATTCAAAGGGTGGAACAATATATATTGGTATTACTGATAATGGGGACATATTGGGGCTAAAAGATATTAAAAGTGATATTGAATCGTTAAGTGGAATGATAAGAGAAGGTATAATTGGCAATTTAACAACGTATACTGATATAGAAATAAAAAAAATTGAAAAAAAGGATGTTATTGAATTACATATTACTTCAGCTCCAGAAAAACCATATTATTTAGCTGATAAAGGCTTAAAATCAAGTGGTGTATATATAAGACACGGCTCTTCTACTATTCAAGCAACGGATGAAATAATTAGAAAAATGTTAATAGAGTCTTCTAAAAAAAGTTTTGAAGAAGAAATATCAAATCTACAAGAGTTAACATTTGATTATGCTAGCGAAATATTTAAAAAAAGAAATATCGAGTTTTCAAATGAAAAATTTAAAAGTTTAAAAATGATAACAGATAATAAATTTAACAATTTAGCACTTTTACTTTCTGATCAAAATCCATACACAGTGAAATGTGCTATATTTGATGGCACAAATAAAATATTATTTAAAGATAGAAAGGAATTATCTGGATCATATTTAAAAATCGTAGAAGATGCTTTTTATTATATGAATTTATCTAATCATATAAATTCAACGTTTAATGGCTTACAAAGAATTGATAAAAAAGATTATCCCGATTTTTCAATACGAGAAGCATTGTTAAATGCTATAATTCATAGAGATTACTATTTTAATGGTAGTATATTATTATCAATATTTGATGATAGAATTGAAATTAATTCAATTGGAGGACTAATTAGTACTTTATCCTTAAAAGATGTATATAATGGTGTGTCTGAATCAAGAAATCCTAATTTTGCTGAAATATTTCACAGATTAAATTATGTTGAAAATTATGGTACCGGTATTGGAAGAATAATAAATGAATATCAAAACTTTAAATTTAAACCAATCATTGAATTGTCAGAAAATGTTTTTAAAATAATATTACCAAATTTAAACTATATTGAAGGTAATAAAAGTGAATTTAATAGTATGGCTCAGGAAGAAATCATTACAAAATATATTAAAGAAAAAACAAAAATAACTAGATCAGAAGTTGAAAAACTATTGAATATAGGAAATACAAGATCAAAAGAAGTTATTAACAAATTATTAGATGATCATATTTTAATAAAAAAAGGTACTGGAAAAAATACATATTATGTATTAAAATAAATTTGATTTACTGTATATCAAATCATTTGTTGATAAAAGTTGTAGATATCTTTTACAATTGTTCCATATTGTATTTGTTCGAACCATTTTGGTTCTCTTTTTTATGTTCTGAGATAGTAATATAATAAAACCACTCGCTATGCTAGTTAGTGTTTGAAAGCGTGTAATTACGGACATTCTTACAGGCTTGATATAAAATCTACCGGCTAGATTTAAAGATATTTATATTACGAAAGTGTAAGGTTAAATAATAGAATTTGTTATATAATATAATTGAGGTGCTAAGTATGGCTAAAATAATGGTAATAGAAGATGATGAAATAATTGAAGAAGAATTAAAAAATCTATTAGAAAATAGTTTTTATGAAGTAGTTGTTTTAAAAGATTACAAGAAAGCTTTAGAAGAAATATTACAAATTAGGCCTGATTTAATTTTACTTGATATAAATATACCATTTATAAATGGAAAAACTTTACTACAAGAACTAAGGAGAAAGTCAAATATTCCAGTTATTATGGTTACAAGTATTAATTCAGAAACTGATGAAGCTTTATCTATTTCTTATGGAGCGGATGATTATATTACTAAGCCTTATAATCCTAATATTTTATTATTAAGAATTGGTGCCGTTTTAAAAAGAACACATTATAAAGAGAATAGGACTATCTTAACTTATAAAGATTTAGAATTTGATATGGCAAAAGGAATAATAAAACTAGGTTCTAAAGAAATAATTTTAACTAAAAATGAAATGCTTATTTTTTCTTATTTATTAAATCATCAAAATAAAATAGTAACACGGGATGAGCTTATGACTATTTTATGGGATAATGCTTTATATATTAATGAGAACGCTTTAACAGTTAATATAAGTAGACTTAGAAATAAATTAAAAGAAATTGGTTATGATAAGGCAATTGATACTAGAAAGGGTATAGGGTATATTTTATTATGAAAATAGATGCATATTTTAAGGATAATTTAGATAAAGTTGTTGTGTTTTGTTGCGGCTACGGAATAAATTTATTAATATTTTTAGCTTTTAAAGTGGATAGAGCGGTTATTTTATCGTCTTCTTTTATATCAGTTGTTTCTTTTTTACTTATCTTATTTATACCTTTTTTTAGAAAAAAGGTGTTTTATGATAGTTTGCTTTCTAATATTGAAAGGCTAGATAAAGCTTATTTAGTACTTGAAACTATTAATAAACCAGAGTTTTATGAAGGTAAGTTACTTTATCAAGCAATGTATGAGATTAATAAATCAATGAATGAAAATGTAAAGACAATAGAAGAAGCCTTTAAAGATTTTAAAGAGTATATTGAAATGTGGATACACGAAGTTAAGATACCTCTTTCTACTTTGGTTTTAATTAGTAATAATCATAAAGAACAGTTTGATAAGAGGACAAAGTTACAATTAAAAAGATTAGAAGATTATTTAGACCAGGTTCTTTATTATGCAAGATGTGAGAATGCGGAAAAAGATTACTTAATAAAAGAAACTAACTTGGCGAAAGTTATTAAAAATATCGGTTTAAAAAATATGGATGATTTATTAGAAAAGAAGATAGATTATATTGTAGGTGATGTTTCTTTAGAAGTATTAACGGATTCAAAGTGGTTAGAGTTTATTTTAGGACAAATTATTAATAATAGTATAAAGTATAAAAGAGATGGTAAAAATTCTTATATTAAAATAGAGGCTAAAGAGGAAAAAGATAAAATTATTTTATCTATAGAAGATAATGGCATCGGTATTAAAGAGGGTGATTTAAAATATGTTTTTGATAAATCTTTTACAGGTTCAAATGGCCGAATAGTTGGTAAGTCAACTGGTATGGGTTTATATATTGCGAAAAATATGTGTAATAAGTTAGGACATAAAATAGATATTATGTCTAAGGAAGATAAATATACAAAAGTGGTTATTACTTTTGCGAAGAATAATTATTATGATGTTTTAAAGTAATATTACTAATTTGTAATAATTTTGTAAGGTTAAGAAGACGACAAAGAGATATTTTTTTATTATCATTGTTTTAGAAAGGAGAAAATTTATGGAAAAAATTTTAAGAGTAGAAAAAATTGAAAAATATTATGGAAGTCGTTCTTCTTTAACAAAAGCAATTGATAATATGTCATTTGAAGTAGAAAAGGGCGAGTTTTTATGTTTGATGGGAGCATCAGGTAGTGGAAAGACAACACGGAACTTAAACACTTTTAAAAACAAAAAATCTTGTAAACCATTATAAAATGGTTATTTTTTTGTCAAATTTTTA
>CANRQG010000023.1 GCA_947632735.1 uncultured Bacilli bacterium
ATTGTACTTTTTTCACTATTTTTTATGAAAATGAAGCAAATTATATACCTAATTTTGCCATTTTTTTTCATTCTCGGGCAGTCTCCCCCCCGATGGGTATTGTCAAGAAAAAGTTTTAACAAAATGCAAATTTTTGAACTGCATTCCTTCAGTTTATATTTTTGAAATAGGATGTGTATGTCACTAATTTAGCAGATAAATCTTTGATAATTTGAATCAACACTTTTTCTAATTATTAGTCTTAAATATTCTACTTATATTTTGTTGCACAATAACCTTTAATTTCAAGTCTATTTTCGGATGAGCCAGAATATCTTGCCCATACATAATATGTCGTACCAACATTAAAATATTGATTAATTGCAACTATGTAACTAGTTTCAGTTTTCCATCCCTCATAATTTCTATTAATGTTATTTAATTCAGTAGGACTACTACTCAAGAATGCCCCTGCTGGTGTAGACATTGACCATATCATTTTTACTGTAATGCCACAATAAGATTTAGCTGGTATTTCAATATAGGCACCTGTATAAAAATTGGTCGTTTGAGATGTAAAACCTACATCACTTGCCATATTTTTTACTGTATAAAGTTTATCTTCTATATCAGATAATCTTGTATCTATCTTAGAACAAGTTCCATCTATCGCATCCTGGACATTTTCAGCAGCTAAATTTGAATTATCTTCATACACTACATCTTTACTATTAATTAAACTCTCTGCCAGTACATAACAAGAACAAACTGATATAAAAACAGCTATTACTACTGCAACTACTACTGTAATTATCGTTTTTTTATTTTGTCTAAATTTTTTCATCTTTTCCACCCACTTTTTTTGCACAGTTTTTATCTTTTTCTTAATAAGATAATACCCCCCCCCCCAGGGTGGTATTGTCAAGAAAAATCTTCCACAAAATGCAAAAAAAGAACAGCACAAAAAAAGCAACAAAAGCTGCTTATTATATTTTAATATCCATATCTAACTACTTCAAAAGTTACATTATAGCTAGTTCCAAATAAATTAGCTTCTCTTTCAGATGGAAATAACAAATCAAAAGTAAACCTTCTACCTATACCAATATCACTACCTCTATCTAAAACAATAGCGTAAAATGGATCCTTATATTTAGAATTTAAAACCCTTATAACTGTTCCATAAGGAAATTTCTTATCACCAGCTACTATTCTAAGTTGACCATAAACTTTATCATAATAATAAATATTTCCATTAGTAACGACTTGTCCAGCACCAACCTTACCACCACAACCAGCACAATCAGGTCCATAAGCAGACATTCTTCCAAAGACCGTCTCCAAAGTATCAGTAACATTTGCCTTACAAACATTAACAGCTAAAATATCATTATTATTTAAAGTAATTTCCTTTTTAGTAGTATCTTCTTTTCTTAAAAGAGTGTTATCAACACTAAAAATATCATTACTATTTAGCTTCTTAACAGCCAAATCTGTTTCAGATGTTTCCCTTAACATAGGAAAAATAAACAAATAAGCAGGAATCATCAATAATAAGAATATATTTATCGCATATACAACATATTTCATAAATAACGACCTCTTTAGAAAACTATTTTAGCACAATACTATCTTATTTTCAATTAGTTCTTCTTTGACAAGTATAACCACTTGCTTTCATATTCTTCTCTATCATATCAATATTTTCTTCATTTTCATATTCAATAAGTACTCCACCAGCTTCACTATAAGCGGCATCCATATCTTCCTTATTTATATCTCCAAAAGTAAAATTCTGTGTCGTAGTTTGCTTACCTTCCTCATATTCACAAGTAACCACAACACCTCTTAATAATTCTGTATGTTGCTTCAACAAATTACATTTATCTTGCTCCTCGTTAAGCGTTGCTTCATCCAAATCAGCATCTCCCTTAGTTGTAGTAGTATAATTTAAACTATTAAGCTTACTATCCGTAAAATGAAATATACTTTCATAAGCAATATCAAGATTCGTAGTTGTCCTAGACAAAGTACAAACAAGTCTTCCTGTCGTTATAACCTGTGTAGTATTTTCATTCTGCCTTACTTTATAAGTCTCAATAAAAGAATTAATCTCAGGTAAAAAAATAACAAAACCTATCAAAAAAACAAAGAAAATTATAAGTAAAGCTATTTTAAACTTACTAGGTGGAGAATAATTTATATTAACCTCTTTTAAATTTTGATTAGTATAAACATTATTTTCATTACTAGTATTATCTTGTAAAAGCTCTACTTCATTAGAATTACTAGGTACTTGAGGCTGCCCATTATTAGAAACATTTACTTGAACACTAGGATTAGTATTAGTATTAGTATTAGTAGCTTGAGCATTTACATTATTATTAATATCATTGTTATTCTGATTAGTAGAATTCCCTTGATTATTCACATTTATCCCTCCTATTCTTTTATAATTATAACACAACTAACTATCTTAAACTAGTTATTTTTTCCTGAAAGTCCTCACTACCTACAATGTAAGAACCTGAAACTACGATATCAGCTTTATCGCAATACTTTCTTGACTTATCATTAACTCCCCCATCAACACTAATAACGGCATCTATTTTATAAGTATCAAGTAAATCTCTTAACTCATTCAACTTCTTTTCCGTTTCCTCTAAAAATTCCTGTCCCCCAAAACCAGGCTCAACACTCATTACCAAAATTATATCCAAATATGGCAAATACGGTAATAACTCATTTACCTTTGTATCCGGTTTAATCGCAAGACCTGCCTTTATAGAGTATTTTTTTATTAATTTTAAATCTTCCTCAATATCTTCATCTACCTCTAAATGAAAAACCATATATTGCGTATTTAAAGAAGCATATAAAGGAATATACTTTGATGGCTTTGTAACCATTAAATGTACATCTAATCTCTTATCCGTATATTTATAAATATGCTTAAGTTCACTAAAAGGTAAAGACCTATTAGGCGCAAACTTCCCATCTAAAATATCTAAATGAATAAAATCCACATCTGTTTCATTTAATTTAACAATATCTTTTAAAACATCTTTGCTGCTTAAAAAAGAAGCACTAACTTTCATTTTCTTATCCCCCCTATAAAAGTTAAATAATTAATATATCTACTTTCCATAATTTTTTTATCCAAAACTGCCTCCTTTATCTTACATTCACTTTCATTTGTATGAAAACAGTTTTTATAAAGACAAGGATAATTCTTAAACTCTTTAAAACTATCCCTTATTTGCTCCTTCGTATAATGATTAAGTTCTAAAGCCGAAAAACCAGGTGTATCAATAACTAAACCACCAAGAAAAGAAAAAGCTTCTGTTACCCTCGTTGTATGTCTACCTCTACCTAATGCTAAAGACACCTCGCCAGTTTCTAATTGCCATTTCTCATTTAATTTATTTAACAAAGTTGATTTACCAGCTCCTGTTTGACCAGTAAAAACACTTGTCTTATCCTTTATCAATTTCTTTATCTTTGAAATATCCCTATTAGAAATAACTATATAACCAATTTTTTCATAATAAGCTAGTATTTCCCTATACTTATCTAAATCAGTTACTAAATCTTCCTTTGTCAAACAAATAATTGGCTCCACATTATTAATTTCCATTAAAGAAATAAACTTATCTAAAAGATTTAAAGAAAAATCTGGATTTTTTAAACTAGTAATTATAAAAGCCTGGTCTATATTACTAACCTTAGGTCTTTGAAACAAATTTTTTCTTGGTAAAATCTTTTCAATTAATAATTTCTCAGTATCGAAAAAAACATAATCTCCCACTACTGGAATAATATGTTCTTTTCTAAATATACCTCGACATTTGCAAGGAAAAATCTTCTCTTCACTTTTAACATAATGTAAATCACTAACTATTTTAACTATCTGTCCCTGCATAATTTCTCCTTAAATTTACTATTCTTCCGGACTATCACTTGGACTAGAACTAGGCTTTGTACTCTCATCAGGTGACTTATTTGGTTTAGGTGACTCCGTTTCTTTAACAACCGGTTTAACAGCGACAACTACTTTTAATGTTGTGCCGCTTACAATTGGACTACCAGCTGGACGAGATTGTGTTATAACCTTTCCTGCCTCATAAGCATCCGTCTCTTGCTCCTCAGTTTCAAGAACTAAGCCATACTTATCACAAAATACCTTTACATCATCCAAGTTCCAACCTTCACCACTCATATTAGGAAACTCATCCGTAATATCAGGAATATATAAAGTAATACTATCTCCCTCTTTTACTTCACTACCAGCCGCAAGTGATTGACCAATTATTTTTTGCTCAGCTCCATCAGCTGTAACATCAAAGTCTTCAGGTGGCTCTTTCTTTTCAATAGTAACTTTCATTTTATACTCTAATTCCAATGAAGTTTGTATCTCAATGTAATTCTTTCCAGAATAATCTTCTATCTTATAAGTCTCTTCACCAGTTGATTTATAAATAGTAACCTTTGAACCAACCTTACGACTACGTCCAGCCTCTGGGTCAGTTCTTACAACTCTATTTTTCTTAACGTCCTTACTTGCTTCAGTTTTAACCTCTTCTTCAACCTCAAAACCAGCCTCTTGAAGTTTCTTCTCACAAGTACTTACCTTATCCCCCTCACAGTCAGGAATAATCTTATTCTTCTCTTTACTACCAGATGGTATTACAAAGAAAAGAACAAAGAAAGTAATTAAAAGAACCACAAATATAACAGCTAAAGCAATAATAACACGTTTATTCTTCTTGTCTTCAATATCCTCAACTTTTTGAGCAATTTTTTCTTCCTCTTCTTCTTTTTGCTCCTCTTTCTTTTCTATTTCCTCTAGTTTCTTAATCTTCTTTGTATTTTCATTTTCATTCTCAGGATACTTAAATTGATAAACTTCTTCATTCATTCTTTCATCATCTAAAGCTGTAAGTAAATCTTCGTGCATACTTCTAGCATCTTCATATCTATTTTTCGGATTTTTAGCCGTTGCCTTTAAAATAATATTTTCAATACTCTGTGGAATAGCTTCATTTTCTTCTTTTAGACTAGGTAGTGGGTCACGCATATGCTTCAAAGCTATCTCAACAGCATTATCTCCCTTAAAAGGTAAACTACCACTTAATAACTCATAGAAAATAATTCCCATCGAATAAATATCACTTTTAATTGTACAACCCTTACCACTAGCCTGTTCAGGTGGTAAATAATGAACTGAGCCCATTACTGAATTTGTTTGTGTTAACTGCGTTGAGTTAAGTGCCATCGCAATACCAAAATCAGTAATCTTAATCTGCCCATCATCTTTAATCATAATATTTTGTGGCTTTAAATCCCTATGAATTATATAAGAATCGTGAGCGTGGGCCATACCATCAGTAAGTTGAAGCATTATATCAATAGCTTCACTTAAAGTTAAACTGCCACGTTTCTTTAATAGCTGTTTCAAAGTCTTACCTTCAATATATTCCATAACAATATAGTAAAGGCCATCATCCTCACCAACATCATATACCTCAACAATATTAGGATGAGCTAAAGACGAAGCTGATAAAGCCTCCCTTTGAAAACGTCTAACAAACTTCTCATCATTAGATAAATCGCCTCTTAATACCTTAATTGCGACACTTCTATCCAATATCGTATCATAGCCCAAATAAACATTGGCCATACCGCCTTCGCCTATTGAGCGAATAATTTCATAACGTTCATTAATTACCTGTCCCTTAGTTATCACTCATTGCCACCTTCTTCACTACGAATCAAATAAGCAACCGAAATATTATCTGTTCCACCCCTATTATTTGCCTTTTGAATTAACTTAACACACTTCTCATCAATTGTTCCCTCACCTAAAAGTACTTTTTCTATTTGCTCCTTATCAAGCATATTAGTAAGTCCATCACTAGCGAGTAATATTTCTCTAATGTTCATATCCATATCACAATCGAAAATATCTACCTCAACCTCAGTAGCGGCCCCTAACGCTTTCATTAAAACATTCTTTTTTGGATGAACATTAGCTTCCTCCTTAGTAAGTTCACCAGCACTTACTAGTAAGTTAACTAAAGTATGGTCATACGTCACTTTGTGCAGTTTGTCATCCTTCATTACAAAGCCACTCGAATCACCAACATTTCCAAACAATAAATATTCTTTTGTTAAAACTGCCATTACCAAAGTTGTCCCCATACCTTTACTTTCAGGATGCGTCTTCTCGTGTTGAAAAATCAAATTATTTATCTCATATACAGCATCCCTCATCCAATTAACGGCATCTACTTTACTCATATTAATAAATGTTTCTTTAAAATGTTTACCCAAATAACTAATTGCTATACTAGAAGCAACCTCCCCAGCAGAATGTCCTCCCATACCATCCGCAATAGCCATTAGATAACTGTCTTCATTATTCTTAACAATAATAACACTATCTTCATTATGGTCTCTTACCTTACCAGCATCTGTTAAATAAAAAGATTTCATAATTCCTCCTTTTTACTTCTAAGCTGTCCACAAGCAGCACTTATCTTACCGCCAAACTCTCGTCTTATTGTAACATTTATACCATTCTTCTTAAGTATATCATAAAACCTCATAATTTGAACAGTACTACTTCTCATAAAAAGCAAATTATTTGTTTCATTATAGGGAATTAGATTAATATAAGCATTAATATCCTTAACTAATTTTGCTAATTCCAAAGCACATTCATCACTATCATTAATATCTTTTAATAAAATATATTCAAAAGTTACTCTCCTATTTGTCTTTTTAAGATATATTCTTATTGCATCCATCAATTTCTCTAACGGATAAACCTTACTAATAGGCATTATCTTATTTCTAATAGCATCATTAGGAGAGTGTAAGCTGATAGCAAGATTAATTTGTAAAGGAAAATCACTAAATTCCAATATCTTAGGAACTAATCCACAAGTTGAAACTGTTATATGTCTAGCCCCAATAGCTAAGCCTTTAGGATGATTAATTATCGTTAAAAACTTAAGCAAATTATCATAATTATCAAAAGGTTCACCAATTCCCATCACAACCACATTAGAAATTCTCTCGCCCGTTTCTTCCTCTATTAATAAAATTTGCTGAACCATTTCATAAACTTCTAAATTCCTTACTTTCTTTCTTCGACCAGATTCACAAAACAAACATCCCATATTACAGCCAACTTGACTTGATATACAAACACTTAAGCCATAATTATGTCTCATAAGAACAGCTTCAATATGCTCCTTATCACTAAGTTCAAACAAATATTTTGAAACATCCTTATCCTTTTCTGCCATAACAAGCTTTATCTTTGAAAAACTAAAATCTTTCTTAATCTCTTCTAGTAAATCTTTCTTTATTGTTGTAACTTCCTGAAGACTCTTAATTCTCTTCTCATATAGAAAAGTAAAAAGCTGTAAAGCGTGAAATTTTTTAGAATTTTTCCTCTCAAAATACTGTTCTAATTCCTCTAAAGTTAAATCATATAAATTCTTCATCTTCTTCACCTACTGGTAATAATTTATCCCCTTATTAAACTGTTGTTTATTTCTATATTTCCAAAATCTTCATAATTTAAAGTAATCTCTAAATCATTTATACAAAGCCCTTTATATTTGCAAAAACTTTCCAAACGTAATTTTATCTGATTAGTATCCCCATCCTCATTAGTACTAAGAATTATCTCGCAAGCCTTAGCATCTATATCTGTTTCTAAATTTTCATACTTCTTAAGTATAACATTAGTATCAAGCAAATAATTGTAAACTCTTTTACCACTTTCATAATCAGTTTTAGATAAAAAATAAGCATCTTCTAATAAATCTTTCAAATTATTAATATCAAAGAAATAAGAAAAAGTCGTTGGCTCAGCACTTTCCTCATAAATGCCATTAGAAAGAATAAAATATTCATTTTCTCTTTTATAATAATTATTATTCATAAAGCTAAACTCTTCCTTTATGCCATCCTTCTTACCATCTAAAGAATAAACTACATCATCAAGCTTTACTTCATATAAATATTTATAATTATCCTCTTCAATTCTAGCTAAATTAAACTTATCCCCACTATCATAATTATAATTACTTAAAATATTTCTAGCACCTAACCTAGTAAAAACAATAACTATAATAAAAAATAATAAGTAGAAAGCAAAAAACAAAATAGCTTTTCCTCTAGGATTTTTCTCTAATTCCTTAATTTTTTCTAAAATACTTTTCATTCAAACACCTTACCGATTAAATTCTCTTTACGAATACCGTTAGCAAAATCGGTAGCTTTCATTCTCTTTTTAGAAAAAGGTTTTACCTCTTTCAAACAAATAGCTCCATCCTTTGTCTTAACAACAATTCCTTCCTTGTTTACAGCAATTATTTCTCCACATCGACCAGTAAAGTTTCCTTCTAATACCAAACTATCATAAACTTTTATTTCTGTTTTCTCTAAACAGGTATAACTTCCAGGAATAGGCGCAAGACCTCTAATCAAGTTAAATACATCTCTAGAACTCTTTGAAAAATCAATATGCTCTTCCTCTCTTTTAATATTAAAAGCGTAAGTAGCATCTACTTCATTCTGCTTAAAACGTTCATTACTTCCCTCTATTATACTAGGTAAACTAGTAAGCAATAAATCTCTTCCAATAACACTAAGCTTTTCATAAAGACTCTCCAAATTATCACTATCAAGTATTTTTAATTCTTCCTGACAAATAATATCGCCACTGTCCATTTTTTCATCCATATACATAATCGTTATTCCTGTCTTATCATAACCATCAATTAAAGCCTTATGAATAGGAGCTCCACCACGCAATTTTGGTAAAAGTGAAGCGTGAACATTAATACAACCTAAACGTGGAAAATCTAAAATATCCTTAGGAATCATTTGCCCATAAGCACAAGTAATAATTAAATCGGGATTTATACTTAATATTTCTTCATAAATATCTTTTACTTTTAAAGGTTGTAATACCTTTATATCATTTTTTAAAGCCACCTTTTTTACTGGTGTTTCCTCCAAAATTTGATGTCTACCTACCCTTTTATCTGGCTGACTAACAACTGCCGCTACTGGATACTTTTCTACTAATCCCTCTAAAACAGTAGCCGCAAATTGTGGTGTTCCCATAAAAATTATCTTCATTTTCTTATCCCCCAATCAAAAATATAATTGAAATTATTACGCCAAGTGAAATAAGACACGCTCCTACAAGTATCAAAGGTGTAACATTTCCATAAACACTTCCAAAGTCATTAGCGAGTTCTATTTTTCTAAGCTTTTTATCCTCTTCATCTTCATTCTCCCAAAAACCATCTAGAAAAACAATTTGAAAATCTTCATTATTTATGTAACCACTGTAAATAGCATTATTATTTCTTTCACTCAAAATCTTATCAATAGCTTCAGATAAATCCATTTCCCTATCTTCAATAAGCTTTTCGATATTTATCCTCTTATTATCAAAAAATAAACTTCTTTTTACTAATAATAAAGCTATCTTTCTTTCCTTCGAAAATAATAAATTCCACTCTTTTCTTATAAGTTCTAAAACGTAATCCTTATCCTCATCACTAAACTCTAAAAAATTCATAATCTTCTTCATATTTTTTAAAGCATCATCCAAATTACCTTTTAAAAGCATATCTTTCTTTAACTTTAAATGATTATATTCCCTATTATAAATTAAATTATAAAAATATCCTGGCGAATTAACTGAGTAGTAGCACCCCTTTACAAAATTATCCGTAAAGAAAGTTTCTTTTTTAGAAAAATCTTTTTCAACAACATTAAAAACTCCATATTTATTAAATATTTCATTTACTTTTCTAAAATCTTCATAAAGATTACTATACTCTTCGCAATTAAAACCATTTCTTTTTATATCTTCCCCGTAGCAAGAACTAAAGCCGTGAATAAAATAACCATTAATAATATATTTATCATATACGTATCTTAAAACTTCACTTCTTTTATCTTCATAACCCGCAACATCTAACTTCTTACACGTAAATTTACAAATTAATTTGTTAATCCCAAGTGTCAAATCATCCATATTGTTTATCTTCTTAAGTAACTTATCAATTTGTTCTAGATATTCTAAAAGATAAAAATCATCCTCTATAATTATCTTATATTTAAATAAAGCATCGTAAAAAATATATAATATCTTATCTTGATAAGAAAAAAGTTTATAGTTAATAGATACCGCATTCTTTTCTTTATCCGAAATATTTTTAATTACCGCAATAATTCTCTTTACTTCATCTTTTTCTAGTATTTCATCTAACACCTAATCAACCCCTATTTTAAAAAGCCAAATAAAATTAAACAGCCCACTATTATAATTAAAGCTAAAACTAATAAGACAATTTTTACAACTGGATTTTTACTATCATAATAATACTTATCAGTATCAGTTTGCGACTCTTGCATCAACTTTTCATATTCTTCTTTTTTCTTTTCATTAACATTCTGGTTATTCATACTAAACACCTCTACTCTATATATTATAGAATACCATAATTTACAACATTTGACTAGGGTTTATATCAATATCTATTTTTACATTAACCTTATTTTTATAATGATTAACAATTTTCTCAAGAATTAATAATAAATTATCCTCTTTTTTATATTTTAAAATAAGACCATATCTATAAATATTATTAAGCTTAAATATTGTACAACTAGATGGTCCAAGAATAATTGTATTAGCTAAGTTCCTTTCCAAAGATTTTTTTATCTTTAAAGCTTCCGTCAATATTTCTTTTTCATTTTTTCCACTTATCCTTAAACTTGCTAAATAATAATATGGTGGATACTTAAGTTCTCTTCTAATCATCATCTCTTGCTTATAAAAACCAAGATAGTCGTGATTTTTAGCATATAAAATAGCGTAATGTGTAGGATTATAAGTTTGAATAATTACTTCACCCGTCTTACTACTTCTTCCACTTCTACCTGCTACCTGAGAAAGCAAAGAAAAAGTATTTTCACTACTTCTAAAATCAGGAATATTTAAACCAGTATCGGCATTTATAACCCCAACTAATGTAACATCTTCAAAGTCAAGACCCTTAGCTACAATTTGCGTTCCAAGCAATATATCATAATTATGATTTTTAAAAGCCCTTATCATTTTCTCGTGCATTCCCTTCCGACTAGTTGTATCAAAATCCATCCGTAAAATCTTACTATCCGGAAAATTCTTTTGTAACTCCTCTTCTATCTTTTCCGTACCAGTACCTAAATTAGATAAAGACTTCTCCCCACATTTAGGACAAACATCGTATTTTTTTTCACCAAAACCACAATAATGACATCTTAAAGTATTACTACTCTTATGATAAGTTAAAGTTATATCACAATGTGGACACTTAAAAGTAAAACCACAATTCTTACAAGAAACAAATGAAGCATATCCTCTTCTATTTAAAAGTAAAATAACCTGTTCCTTTCTTTCTAAACGTAAAGTTATTGCTTCTAACAACTTCTTAGAAAAATGCCCTTTACTAAATTTCATTTCTCTATTCATATCAACTATCTGTACCAAAGGCAAGTCTTTTCCATTAATTCTATGAGGCAAACTAAGTAACTTAAAAACATTCTTTTGACTTCTAGCATAGCTTTCTAAAGATGGTGTAGCACTTCCTAAAATAACTGGACATTTATGATATTCTCCCCTAAGAAAAGCTACATCTTTAGCATTATATCTAGGATTCATATCACTTTGTTTATAACTATCACTATGTTCCTCATCAATAATAATAATTCCAATATTAGTAAGAGGCGCAAATATAGCACTCCTTGCTCCAATAACAATAGAAGCTTCTCCCTTAGAAATACGTCTCCATTCATCATACTTCTCCCCATCAGACAAAGCCGAATGAATTGCGGCTATATTCTTGCCAAAACGCTGTGAAAATCTTGATACCATCTGTGGTGTTAAAGATATTTCTGGAACCAAAACAATACTAGTCTTTCCTAAAGATAAAACCTTTTCAATTAGTTCCATATAAACTTCTGTTTTTCCACTCCCAGTAACGCCGTGAAGTAGATAAATATCATCATTATTTAAATTAACACTTTCTACTACTGAAGCTTGCTCATCAGTAAGTTTTTGTTTAGGAATAACCTCATCATTATGCTGAAGACGATAATGCTCCTTCTTTACTTCATAAATAATTTCTTTTTTTAACAAAGTTTTTATAGCCGATGCCGATATTTCCAAAGCTTCATTCCTAGAAAGTTCCTTTTTTTCTAAAAGTAAATTATAAACTTCTTGACACTTTGGCGATAATTTTTCTTGATAACTAGCATCTTTTAACTTATAAAATATATCATATTTTTTATTTATAACTCGCCCATTTTTAGCCTTTAAAGCTTTTGGCAGCATCGTTTGGTAGCAACTTATTAAAGTAGCTAAAGTCTTTTTACTTATCTCTTTTCCAAGTTCTAATAATTCATCCGTTAAAATAACATCTTCATCTTTTACCTCAATTATTTCCTTTAACTCATAATCCCCCATACATTCATTTTTTATTTCTAAAACAAAACCCTCTAACATCATTCTTCCAAAAGGAACTAAAACCCTTACACCTACTTTTACTTTGCTTTCTAATTGAAAAGGAATTTTATAATTAAATATTTTATCAACATTTTTACTGGATATTTCAACCAAAACACCGGCTATCAAAGAAATCACCTCATCATTTTAATTGTACCAATTTTTTATCAGAAAATAAAGCAAATTCCAAAAGAAAAAAAGAATTTTCTTTCAATGAAAACTCTTAAATAACTTCATCATCTCTAAATATCTTATCATTAGTTTTTTCAAGACTATCTATCTTAGTATTAACATTTTCTTCGAGACCACCCGTTTTAGTATCATCAGCTTTATCTAAAGAAACATTTTCTAAAGCAATATTTTTTTCCAAAGGTACACTCTCTTTACTGCCAACATTTCCTGCTATAGTTTTCTCCTCACGACTAGAAGCATCATTTCCCTTACCATCAAGAAAGGCAATAATAAAGAAATAAAATGCCATAATACTAGATAAAATTATAATTACATAAATCATTTTATCAACCCCAAATTACTCTTAAAATAACCTTATAATATCATTTATCGTAACAAACAACATTAAAATCATTAATAAAACAAGTCCTACTGTATGTATCTTAGCTTCCAGTTCAGGATTTACTGGTGAACCCTTAATTGCTTCAATTATTATAAACAAAATATGTCCACCATCAAAGGCTGGTAAAGGTAATAAATTAATAAAACCAACATTTATACTAAGAAAAGCTATTAAGTAAAGAATACTTTCAAGTCCCTCTTTTCTCTGCTCACCAACTACTGAATAAATTCCTACAGGCCCTGAAAGTTGATTAAGTCTAATACGTCCTGTAAATAAATAAGCAACTGTTACACCCATTTGTTTAAATAGTGAACCTGTCTTTTTAAATGTATAACCTAAGACATTACCAAAACCTCTTACTCTTTTTTGTTTCATTTCAATGCCATAAACATATGTTTCTTTTTTATCTTTCTTAACAAGTCTTGGCTTAACCTTAATAGTTTTTTCTCGACCATCTCTTAAAACAACAAAAGTAGTGCTTTTCTTAGTATCCGCAACAGCTAAATAAAGTGAAATATCATCACTAGTAGAAATCTTTTTACCATTTATCTCTTTTATATAATCGCCTTTTTTAAGACCACTTTCATATGCTGGAGAATTACGAGTAACTTTTGTAAGCTTAGGCTCCATTGGAGTCCCACCCCATATCAAAGCCATAAAAAATATTATCAAAATTGCTGATATAAAGTTATTTCCAGCTCCAAAAAACATAATTAAAAATCTTTGTAAAGCATTTTTTCCCTGTAATCTTTTTTCTTTAGGAATTTTTTTCACATCATCATCTTGCACATCTTCACCAGCTAAAGCACAAAAACCACCTATGGGAATAGCCCTCAAACTATATTCCGTTTCTTTTCCTTTCTTAGATAAAAGCTTAGGACCCATACCTATTGAAAATTCATAAACATAAACACCTGTTAATTTAGCCCAAGTAAAATGGCCAAACTCGTGTATAAAGACAATTAGTCCCAATATAACAACAAAAAGTAATATATTCCAAATTATTGTCGTACAAAACACCTCCTCTATATTATACCTACAAGAAGTACAAATGCTAAAATAACTAAAATTAAACTATCAAATCTATCTAAAATACCACCGTGTCCAGGAATTAAATTAGAAAAATCTTTCTTATCATAGTATCTCTTAATAGCTGAGAAAACTAAATCTCCAATTTGCCCTACTACTGAGAATAAAGCTGTTACTAAAATGATTAAAACAAGAGAAGCACTTGGATTTATTAATGTCATATAAAAAGTTGTTCCTACAAAAGTACCCATTGCTAAACCACCTAAACAACCCTCTAAAGTTTTTGCCGGTGAAATTAAAGGAGCGATTTTTCTTTTACCAATTAACATTCCCGTAAACAAAGCGAAAGTATCTGTCATTGTCGTTATCAATAATAAATATATGATATAAGTTATATCATAATTACGTACTATTGTAATTAAATTAAAACTTAATCCTACAAAAAGTACTGCTCCTACTAAAAACAAAGCATCATCTAAATTATACTTTTTATTATTATTTATAAAAACTATTGGGAATAAAAAGGCAAAAATTATTAAAGTCATAACTCTATAATCTAAATTAAATTCAAAAGCAATTGAATTAACATTTCTTAAAGTAAAAAATGTAACCAATAAATAAGCAAACAATTTAACAATAACTGGAAACTTCTTCTTACTTTCTCTAACACTAATAAGTTCATACAACCCACATATCGAAAGAGCTGTCATAAATATTGCAAAAGGTGTTCCACCTAATATTAGAAATGGAACAAAGACTATAACCATTATAATAGCACTTAAAACTCTCTTTTTCATTTTTAGCCTCCAAATCTTCTATTTCTCTTATTAAATTCTTCAATAGCTTTTAATAAATCTTCTTCCTTAAAATCAGGAAAATATATTTTAGGAAAATATAATTCTGCATAACTTGATTGATATAACATAAAATTGCTTAATCTTAATTCACCACTTGTTCTAATTAAAAAATCTACTGGTGGCAAATCATTATAAAGATTTTTACTAACAAAATCAACATCTATATCGTCTAATGTAATCTCCCCATCTTTATACATCTTACAAACTTTCTTAGTCATATCAACTATTTCACTTTGTCCACCATAATTTAAACAAATATTTAAACAACTATGATGATTTTTAGCCGTTGCCTGTTCTAGATATTCCATAGCTTCTAAAACATCTTTTCTAAGCCTATCTCTTCTTCCCGAAAAAACCACTTTAATTCCTCTTTTTATTATCTCATCAAACTCAGACTTAAACATCTTAACAAAAAGGTCCATTAAAAAGACAACTTCTTTATTTTCTCTTTTAAAATTTTCCGTTGAAAAAACAAAGACAGATAAATACTTTACACCTAACTCATCTAAATAAAGACATACATTTTTTAAATTCTCTGCTCCAACCTTATGTCCCATACTACGCGGTAGATTTCTTTCCGTTGCCCATCTACCATTACCATCAACAATAATACCAATATGTTTTGGTATAATTAATTCACTATCCATAAAATATTACCTCTTTTATAATTTTACAACAAGTAAAAGAAAAAAGAAAGCAAAACTTCTTTTAACTTCCTTTTTTAAAACTTATCTATATCAATTTTTACATATTTGTTCTCTTTTAAAGAACTACTTGCTTGAACTAAAGTTCTTATTGCATTTGCACATTTTCCATCTTTGCCAATAACTCTTCCCATATCTTCATCAGAAACCATTACTTGAATAAGTATACAATTTTCTTCATCAGTAGGAAATTCTTTTACACTAACAGCATCCTCATTTACTACCAAAGATTTAACAATAGTCTCGGTTAATTCTACTAAATCCATAAATTAACCTCTTTTCTCATTTTTAGAATCAGCAAACTTTTTCATTATACCAGCTTTACTGAATAAACTTCTAACTGTATCAGTTGGAATAGCTCCACGGTTTAACCATTTTAAAGCTATTTCTTCATTAATTTTAACAGCACTATCATTAATTGGTTGATATGTACCAATTAGTTCTAGATATTCACCATCTCTAGGACGTCTAGAGTCAGTAGCAACTATTCTATAAGTTGGTCTTTTCTTAGCACCCATTCTTGTTAATCTAATTTTAACTGCCATATTTTTCCCTCCATTTCTTAACTGATACCTATTTTAGCAACTTTTAAATAATATGTCAACCTTTTTTTGTTTACACTATTTTTTCTTATAAGTATAATAAATGGGCATTTCAGAATAAAATATTGGATTATAACCAACTTTTTCAGAATACTCAAAATTTTCTCCCATCATCATTTGCTCAAATTCACTAATTTTTTCATAAATTCTTCTATTATCTATAAAATTAGTACATAAAACTACTCCATCACTATTTAAAACTCTCTTAAGATTAGAAGCGCATATCTTTAACTTCTCCTCATCAAATTGTGCTCTTTGTAAGACATTTGACATAAATACCAAATCATATTTGCAAGTAAAAGTGTTTTTCTTAAAGATATCAATATTATAAAACTTAATATTAGACTTAGTTTTATTCTCCAAAGCCTTAAAATCAAAGACAATATTTTCTAAAGGAAAATCCCATTCTCTATCGTGAGCTGTCTTATAAAATAAATAATTACTACTATCCTTACTATGATAATATCTAGACCAAAATTTCTTTGCCCATTCTTCTTCCAAAGAATTAACTTTAATATTTTCAATTATCCCTTTTACTATTGTCTCTCTAACCTCTATTGGGTAGCAAATATTCTTCGTAAAACACCATTTTCTTAAAAAATAATAATACTCCGCTAAAGGATTTATATCAAAAGCATCTACTTTATTAGCTTTTTTATCTATAAAAGCAAAAAATTGGTCTGCTGATGCTAATACCGTTAAAACATCTTTATCTGCTACATCTATATCATTAAAAATAAACTTTAAATATTCATTACTTTTCTGATAAATGCGCATATCACTTTTTCTTTTTTGTATATCATCAACCAGTAACAAAGCTTTATCTAAATCTAACATAAATACACCTCAAGATTAATCTATATAATATATTTATTTAAAGAAAAAAGCAACTTAAATTGCTTCATCAATGAAATTTTCCTCAACTTCTTTATCGATTTTCTTTTCTATATCTTCTGTCTTTTCCTCTTCAGGTATTTCATCCCAAGGGTCTTCATCTCCACTTGCTTCTACTTTTACCTTTACATCATCAACAAGTTCAATACCTAATTCTTTTTCGACAACATACTCTATACTATTTCCATTAATATCAACTTTTACACAATTAGGTTGCTTTAAACTACGAACAATAATCTCCTCCGTTGAAGACTCCTCATCACGAGAGTGCATACTTATTATCTCATTGTAATGATTTGTATCTTTAACAACCTCTGTCTTAGTATCATTATCATAAGAATACCAAATATTAACATCATAACTTCCGTTAATAGAAATTTGTTTACCAATTTTTTCACCACTAAAATTATGATTTATTACCCAACAACCTAAAATAGTTGAAGGCTTATTATTTACATTAACACTAGCCTTAGTTGTAAAACTTTTTTTACCCTTAGCAATAACTGCTTTAGTAACGATTTCTTTATAATTAGCCATACGTCATCCTCCTAATTTAATTTATGCATTTAGGAGGAAAAAAGTACTAAAACATTATAAATAATTACTAGTTTAATACAACTGGTTCCAAAAAAGTTCTAACTTTTGCTTCTAAAATAGCACTCATTTCTTCATCAAATCGAGAAACATCCATTCTCAACTCCTCAATTAATTTAAATTGTTCCTTTATATCAACACTTATTCTTTCCACATAATTAATTTTCCATACTAAAGTCCCATCTTCTACAAAATTATTCATATCAAAATTAACACCATCATAATAGATTTTCATTTTCTTATTCAAATTATACCTTACTACCTTTATAAAAGTTCTTTCAACAAATTTATAAATATCATCATTAAAAGATACATTATTAGTATATATTGAATTTAAATATTCTCTATCTTTATCTTCTAATTTATCTAAATAAATTTGGTTTTCTAAGTAGTAGCACCTATTTAAATTATCTTTTATAATTAAATCATTATACTTTTCACATAATTCCTGCTCATAATTGCATATGTTCATTTTTAAATCTAGAAACTGCTTTAACATTTTCTTATAATATTCATTCATTTTAACCACACATTCCTTTCACTTTGTTCAAGGCACACATAGTTATGAAAACTTGAACAAAATTTAAT
>CANRQG010000024.1 GCA_947632735.1 uncultured Bacilli bacterium
ATATAAAATAAATTTTGTTCAAGTTTTCATAACTATGTGTGCCTTGAACAAAGTGAAAGGAATGTGTGGTTTATATGTTAAAAGAGTATCGATTAAAAAGAGGCTATAGCTTAGAAAAACTAGCAGAAATGTCAGGTATATCTTGGAGGAATTTGCAACGAATAGAAAACGGAAAAGATAAAGACGCTCACTTCGAAACAATAAAAAAACTTATAAAAATATTAAATATTGATGATAACGACATCTTAAAATATATAAAAAATTAATTATTTTACTTCATTTTAGCCCTTTTAATTAAATATTTTTCTAAAGTACTTTCTTTAAAATCTTCTTCAAATATTTCCGTCATTGAAATACTATTACGGAGTCTATCATAAAAATCTTCTTTAAGGCGACTACTACTTTTTGCCTTATTGGTTGCATATTTAGCCATTAACGGTATCAAAAAAGAATGAATAAAAAATAAATTCATCTCCTCAATATTTTTAGAAATAGTCACATTTGCATCCATATCCAAAAAATAGAACTTCCCACAATCTATAAAATACATACCATTATGAAAAACAAAATTTCTTAAAAATAAATCAGCAACTTTAATTCCTTTTTCTCCTAAAAGAATACTATCATCATACAAAGCCTTAACATTATAAATAAATTCTTCCTTAGAAAAGGCAAGCAAATTATCTAATCCTAAATCCTCAATATAAGAAGAGACCGTTCCAACAATAAGATGTCTTTTATTTTCAATAGCGGCCTCTGGTAAAACTATTCTTGTTGTTTCTATTTTCTTCATAGCATCAATTATTTCCTTAGTAATAGGCTCCTTAGAGTAAGGTAATCGATATAATTTATATGCTTTATCTTTTATTAAATAAACATCCGCCGTTGTTCCCTTTACCTTTGATATCTCTTTAGAATACTTCATATGATAAGGATTTAACCTTATTTTTTTATTTTCAACTAAATATTCCATAATACACTATAACCCCTAATGTGTTATTTTCTTTACAAAAGCCCCAACTGTTTTAGAATCATCCTTAGAAACTTCTTCCCTAATGTCGTAGTTCTCAGCTATTTTACTTAAAAATATCTTTTGCTTTCTAGTTAAACTAACACAATTAGCCAGTATTTCTTCACAAATATAAGTATTTAATTTATCATAATTATCTTGCTTCAAAGTATCCAAAGAAAAATCATTAGTTGTGAAACTTCCTACATCACATATTGCTATATGACCATCAAATATTGTATTATCATAAGTTAAATCTTCTATACTAATAGCATTCATACCTAAAAGATTCGTATCCGATACTAAATCATCAAGTTCCCCTGCAAAAGCATTTAAAGGCATCTGTGCCAAATATTTAAACATATGCTTATCTTTATAAAGAGCTGTATAACCAATAAAATTTCTATCCACATCATAAATCGGCTCTAATGGTAAAAGATACTTTTTAGCTGGTATCTTACTCAAAATAGCAGCCTCATCATAATCTAATCGCTCTTTTTGCGAATAATCTTTATAAATTTTTAAAACTTTAGAATCAAGTCGATAAATAGTTGCTTCCATACCTTCATCTAAATACATATAATCTAATTGTTCTTGCGAAAAATTATATTCTTTATTACCAATATAAACTTTCATAGTTACTTCCCCTTTTTAATCTTACTGCATCAAGTACGGCTTATTATACCACAAATCAAACAAAAAGACAAGAAAAAAAGGGCTAACCCCTATAAAAATTAGAAACAAATTTTGCAAACTCATAAAGAATAATATCACTCTTGTTGATAGCAAAACTTTTACCAATAGCCTTTCCACCTATTGTCAAAGACGAAACAACAGCTGTTACAACTAACCCTGTAAAAAGCAAATCAAAATTATACTTAGAGATTAAAATTGCCGCTATTGAAGTAGCTGCTGCTCCAGAAACAACACCACAAATATCCCCAATAACATCACAACAAAAGCTAGAAACTTTAGGTGCATTTTTCTTAAATTTTACTGCTATATTTGCCCCCTTTACTTTTCTAGAATTCATCGAATGAAAAACGGCTTCATCTGCTGAAGTTACACTAACCCCCACAATATCAAAAATTATTCCTAAAAAGATAAAAATTAAAGTAATCAATATTCCTAATATTAAAGAAAGATTAGGAATAGTTGTCTGAGAAATAAAGGCCATTACCATAGAAATAATAAATGTAATAATAACAATTTTTATTATCCACTTAGTATCGACGTGTTCTTTTTTTACTTTTTCTTTCTTCTTAGTTTGTATTATCAAATTATTAATTTCACTATTTTTTCTTTTAAACATAAACTAATTCACCTATAATCATTATAACAAAATAACAAATAAAATGCATAGAAAAAAGTAGTATCCAAACTACTTTTACTTTACTAAATTAATTGCTTGGCGTTCACAATAGTAAACTTTGAGCCTTAGGTCAAGTAGGATTTCCCTAATCTTTACAATTTCGTTACCAAAATTGCGGTTCCCCTTTAAAAAGATTAATATGCTGTCACCAAACATACGACTTGATTACCACTTAGTGCCCACTGCAATCCTATAATGAAAACACTCTAGAAGATTTCCTCCCCAATTTCTTTACTATTAGTTCTTTTTTGCAAAAGTGATTTCAAAATGCAATACTTAATTATAGTCGGCCTCCTATAATAAGCAAGATCATTTATCCCAAGACTTTCACTCAAGACAAGCTACACTGCACATAACTTTCGCCACATTGCAGGTTTAATCCTAAGTCGTAACAAGTCCGTCAGTAGAAGATACGTATAGGCTTGCTACAAGAATAGGTCTCCACAGATAATGGGTCATAAACTATATGCCATTACAGCCTGCCCATTACCCTCATCTTCAGCATCCACCCCAAACTGGGCGTAAGAAGCAAACACCAAAGGCCTCACAGATATGCTCTTTAACGATTTTTTAATCTCGTCTTCCTAGTAAAGTAATTGACTAGAATAGTGTGCCATCAATTACGATTAAAATTATACCATATTTTGCAAGAAATGTCAACTTTACAGATGAAATAACCACTCAAAAAGTCCACTATTATTTTATTCAAACTATCCTACTTTAGTACTACTTTTTAACAAAACCTTTTCATTATCTAAACTACTCTTTAATTCCTTAGAAAAATAAGCTTTCTGTAAAATACCAACATTATCTAGAAAATCTCTATAAACAAAGTAACGGTTTTCATAAGTAGCAGTTAAAAGAATATTCTCATAATAATAAAAAGCATTTTTTCCTATTCTTTCATCATAATTAGAATAGCCATCACTAATTCCAATTAATTTCTCCTCATCAGTTTTTATAAAATAATTTTCTAATTTCTTTATAAGTTCTTTTAACTCTTCTTTTGCAAAAGAAAAATCACTATCAAAATATTTATTAAATATCTCATCTATTCGCAAAATAATACTTTTAGCATCACCCTTTGTTCCATAAATATTATCCAAATAATTATATATTTTTTCCATATTACCAGTAGTATATGCTTCTAATACAGAATCTTCGCCTACTAACTCACAAAGTAGCTTTACAAAATTAACTTCATAAATATAATTATTTACCTCCAAAAAAGGTGTTTCACTAAAATACTCATTTTCTAAAAGTTCGGTCATACCTTCACATAAAAAATGTGGCATTGCAAAATTAGAAATATTAGTATACATACTATGAATTATCTCGTGATTTAAAATTTCTCCACTACTAGAGTTCTTTTCATCAACATAAATATTTATGCTATGTAAAGGAAAAAAATACACCCCAACAACAGTATCACTCATAAAATCAGGTCTATCAGTATATTCTATATCCAAATTCTTTAACGTCTTATAAAATTCTTCTTTATTAATATTACTATTATCAGCTAATAAAGGTATCAAACCAAACATATTATTTTTTTCTTTATCCGTTAAATTATCATTACTAAAAACTGTGCTTAATAAAATATAATTATCTTCATTTTCTAAAGGTATTTCCGTATCAAACTTATCTTCCAACTCACTAATAATTTCTTTTTTCTTAGCTTCAGCCAAAATAAGTTTATTATTTCTAAAAGGATTTGTAACACCAAATGCACTGCTTATAGCTCTTACAGTTATATAAAAACTAAGAAAATATATTAGCTTTCTCAAAGGAAAAGACTCTATAGAATTATTTCTACGTAGCTTTCTTTCAGCAACTACTTTAGCATATTCTTCTTCATCTTTTTTTATCTCTTCAATCAACTCATTTAATTCTTCAATTGATAAGTTTTCCTCTACAGCCACCTCTTCAACATCTAAATTCTTCTGAAAACGAAACATAATTATCCCCCTTTAATTTCCCGCTATTATATCACAAGAACACTCGAATGTCAAAAGAACTAATCAATTATAACTGGCTCAATATCTTTAAAACGGTCATTTTCTGGACTATACTTTTTCTTATCCACAAATTCTTCTTTTATCATTTCTCTAAACTGTTCCTTCGTAAATGGTTTAGCAATATAATTAACAAAACCCATTTCCAAATATCTTTCTCTAGCTCCCTGGATAGCATCAGCTGTTAAAGCAATAACCGGTGTTTTAAAATTAGGATTCTCCTTTAACTTTTGAAGAGTTTCTTCTCCATCCATTTTTGGCATCATAATATCCATTAAAATCAAATCATAACTATTATCACAAACTTTTAAAAGACATTCATCCCCACTCAAAGCCTCATCAATTTGAAAATTAAAATCTTTTAATACTTTTCTAGCTACTTTAATATTTAAAGCATTATCATCAACAATAAGTATCTTTTTATTATCATAAACAACCGGCTCTACTTCTCTTTTATCTTCCTGTTTTCTAATAGGCTCCGCCATAATACTTATCTTTTGTGGTATACTTGCAACAAACAAAGAACCACTACCATAAGTACTTCGAACATTTATAGTACCACCCATCATATCGACTAATTTTTTTGTAATAGCTAAGCCAAGACCAGTTCCCTCAGTAGTTGTATTTTTCTCTATACCAAGACGCTCAAACTTTGTAAATAATTTATTTATATTCTCAGCCTTTATTCCCCGTCCCGTATCCTGAACACTAATAATCAACAAACACTTATTATTTTGATTTATACATTTAACATTCAAATCTATTTGACCTTTCTCAGTATACTTAATAGCGTTAGTTAAAAGATTATTTATTATTTCCTTCATATGAACTTTATCACCCAATAATTCATAAGGAATATCAGGAGACATATAAAAATTAAATTTTATAGGTTTCTCACCAATACGAGTAATTGTAACCTTAACCATATTCTCAATTTCTTCTTTAAAATTATAAGGAATCTCCGCTATTTCCAACTTCTCGCTTTCAATTTTATTTATATCTAAAATATTACCAACTATTTCCAAAAGTGTTTGACTAGCATTAACAATATCATTAGAATTTTCCACAACTTCTTTAGGTAAATTTTCATAAGTCAAATTATCTTTTGATAAACCCACAATAGCATTTAAAGGCGTTCTTATTTCGTGTGACATACTAGATAAAAAATCACTTTTAGCCCGATTAGCTTTTTCAGCTTGATTTTTTGCCAGCTGCAACTGCTCTATCATTCTTACATCAGGATTTTCCATAGTAAAATACATAATAACAGAAATAAGTGTTTCTAGATAAGTCATCATCAATATTTCAGGATGTGTACTTTGAATATATATAGATATACCGCCCATAACTAAAAATACAAACACAGGTAAATATTTTTTACTCATATTTTTTAAATTAAATATAGTTGAAAATAAAATTACCAAAATAGCAATAAAAGAAATGAAATAAGCAAATTGCACCGCCAAGCCAGTTGTATACCTAATTGCAAAATTATCCTTAACAACTACCTCTATTGGCAATATAAATAAAAATATTATCATAATTAAATAATAAAATACAATTAACTTAATTCTTTTCTTTTTAATAATATTTTGCTTAGAACTTGATATACTAAAAAAGTAATAAGCAAACGTTGAAACCCAAACAATTAAATAAAATAAATACGCCTTAAAAATAAAATTACTTAGTAAAGGATTCGTGTTATATACTAAAGAAGCATATGTACACAACAATTCTATAATTAAACCAACAAAATTAGAAATAATTAACACTTGATAAATAATTGTTTCTTTAGTTCTTATATGTCCCTTAGCATAAAATAATATAATAATAACAATACTAAAAGGTAAAGCACATAAAGGAAAAAAAATCCCGCTTCCCATATCATCACCCCTATACTATTTCCATTATACAATAAAAAAGATAATATTACCATTATCAAATTAATATTATCTTTGCTTAACTAAAATTTTATCATTACTCAATTTTTCCTGAGCATCTTGTTCAAGTGACTTATAATCAATTTTATCAGTTCCACTTCTCCTAGGCAATTCTTTGACAAATTCAATATACGTAGGAATTTCATACCATTTAAATTGCTCAGCATCACCTAAAGAAGATTTAATTGGCCTTTCACAAAATTCCCTTATAGTTTCTATAGCCTTTTCATCTGGTTCTATACCATCTTTTAAAACAACATAAGCTTTATTTACATATAACTTATCCTTATCAGCAACTTTAACAATAGCACAATCATTAATAATATCGCATACTGATAACATAACTTGAACTCTATCACAATAAACTTTATTAAGAGTTGAAATAATATAAAATCTTGAATCCCTACCAGTTAAAGTAAAATAACCTTCCTTATCAATAAAACCCATCGTACCAGTTTTAAAATATTCCTTACCATCTCTAATAAATTTGGCCTTTTTAGTCAATTCTGGTTCCTTATAGTACTCCTTAAAAACGTGTTTTCCAGATACACACAATAAGCCCTCTTCCCCATACTTTTTTTCTTCCATTGTATCAGGGTCTAAAATTAAAGCATCTGTACCAACTAAGACCTTTCCTGCTGTCTCCGGTCTAATTCTTATGCCAGTAGGATTAGTACCACAGCTTACAGTTTCAGCATTACCAGAACCATTTCCCATTTCTACATCATATGCTCCGTGCTCCGCAAAAAATTTCTTTCCACGAGCAGAATGCGATGGTGTCAAAAAATCGCCACCTGATATAAATGTTGTAATAGAAGATAAATCTTGATTTAAAGGTGTATTTTTCATAATTAAATCCAATAAAGCCGGACTTCCAAAAATTATATTTGGCTGCTTTTTCAAGTAATAAGCTATTGTATCTTTAGACATATTTGGCGCTAATATAGCCGTCTTATTAATTAAAAGTGTCATCAATGTTGAAGTAGCAAAACCATATGGATAAGTAAATGGAACACAAACTAAAGTCTTATCACCATTAAGACTCTTAGAGTGACTAGAATTTTTTAAATATGTACCAGCTGCTAAAATATTTTCATTTGTTAAAACAACAGACTTAGACTTCCCAGTAGAACCACTAGTAAAAAGAATTAAAGAATCTTCTTTGCCAGAATGAACCTCCAAATTTTTCTTTTGATATTTTGCTATACTTTCTAAACTATGAAAATCTATAGTATTATCATTAGAAGTTATATGATAATTTTTATCTAATTTTAAATCATTTTGCTTTTTCTTATCCAACGTAATAATATACTTTACCTTCGTTTTATTCTTAATATTTTCATTTTTATCAAAAGACGCATCATAATTAATAAAAATAGGCGATTCAAACAAATTTAAATATTCGTTTATCTCTTCCTCTGATGCACTAGGATTTAAAAAAGTTGTCACCGCACCAATTCTATTACAAGCTAAAAAAGAAGCTACAGCCTGATAAAAATTAGGCATACTTATTGAAACTATATCACCCTTTTTAACGCCTAGTTCCTTTAAAGCAAGTGATATTGTAACAGCATCATCAAATAATTGACCATAACTAGCTTCTAAATCAATACAATCAATTGCCTTTCTTTCCTTATAAATCGTATTTAAAGCTCTTATTGCTCCATAAATACTCATATTAGGTATGAACGGATGCTTAGCGAAAAATCCATATCCATCATCTTGTGGCTTATCTATTGAAGCATACCCCGTATATTTTTTTTCTTTATCTTTATTTATCATATTCCTACTTCCTCCTACTAATTTATAATAACAAAATAATATTATAAATGCAAATCAATTATCCCTTTCTAAATATCCCAATTTATCTAAAAATTCCTTTGGTGGCTCAACTTCAAAATATAACTCTTCACCTGTTCTTGGATGCTTAAATTTTATGCTTTTAGAATGAAGCATTTGCCCAAATGAAGTAGCCTTCTTCCTGCCATATATCGGGTCATTACTAACAGGAAAACCGATATAAGAAAGATGAACTCTTATTTGATGGGTTCTTCCCGTCTCCAAACGACATTCAATTAAAGTATTATTCCGAAACCTTTTTAATACCCTAAAATGCGTAATAGCTTCCTTAGCATTTTTTGAAGTTACAGCCATTTTTTGCCTATCTTTAATATCCCGACCAATAGGCGCATCAATTGTTCCATTATCGTGAGGAATTACCCCATCCACAATAGCAACATAACAGCGTTGAACCTCTTTTTTACTTATCATATCTGCCAACTTTTCTAACACTAAATCATTTTTGGCAACCAACATCAAGCCACTAGTATCCTTATCAAGTCGATGAACAATACCAGGACGTAATTTATCCTTACTTTCAATATTAAAATGATAAAGTAAAGCATTTACCAAAGTACCAGTATAATGCCCTGGAGCCGGATGAACAACCATACCGCTTTTTTTATTTATTACTAATAAATCATCATCTTCATAAATAATATCCAAATCAATATTTTCAGCATCAACCTTCATTTCATAATTTAAATCATCATTCACTTCTATCCTATCATCTTTCTTTACTTGATAACTACTAGAAACAATATTTCCATTTACCAAAACCAGTTTATCCTTAATCAATTTTTGTACTTTACTACGTGAAATATCAAGCTTGCCTGCCAAAAACACATCAAGTCTTTCCTCTTGTTCAGAAACTATAATCATTCCATCACCTTCTTCTTTCTATAAATATCCCTCAAACAATCTAAAAAATAAATAAAAACACCAACTGTTATTAAAATATCAGCAAAATTGAAAACCGGAAAAGCTTTATTTCCAAAAATAAACAATAAATAATCAGTTACCCCGTGAAAAATAATCCTATCAATTAAATTACCCATTATTCCACCCATAATCATTCCTAAAGATAAACGTGATAAACTTGTAAAATTAGTCTCTCTTTCTATATATCTATCTAAGAAAAAAATCACTACAAAAGTAAAAATAATCAATAAAACAGTTTGATTACTAAAAAAAGAAAAAGCTGCTCCAGTATTAACCGTATTATATAAAGAAAAAAAATGTGGAATAACAGTAATTTCTTGATTAAGCTCTAATTTAGAACGAATTATTATTTTTATAAACTGATCAGCGAGTAACAATATTGCTGCATAAGAATAAATTTTTTCCTTATTAGATATTCTCTTCACCCACTTCACCTTCCATTCTTTCTATTTCGTTAGCAATAATCTTATACTCATTTAATCTCTTTTCAACTACTCCCTTTATTTTTAAAATATTTCCCTTTTCTATATCTGAAAACTCCTTAAATAAACGTGGAAAAATAGTAAACTCCGCAACAGCTGTCTCATCGCTTCCAGTAACAAAAGCCATCTTATCACCTTTCTTAGTAGTAATCACCTTTATCTTATCAACCAAAATAATAACATCAATAACTTTGTTAAAACAACTACTAATCATATTTAAAGAAATGCAATTTTTGTTTTTAGCTTTATAAAAAGTAGCAGGATGTGATGATAAATAAAATCCAAAAACTTCCTTTTCTTTATTCAACAAATACGTATTACTATACTCACTCTGTACCACAATATCTGGTTTCATAACCAAAGATGGATCAATATCCCTAGTTAATTCAGCATAATTGAACAAGCTATCTAAATTATAAATAAGTGTAGCTCTATTAAAACCAAATTTTCTAAATACATCGGCATTTATTAAAATCTCTAAAGTTTTTTTACCAATACCAGCAATATAAAGTCTACTAAAACAATCAAAAATATCTTGAAACGGTCCATCTTCTTGAGCTTTATTTATTGTACTAGAGACAACCAAACCAATTGATTTGATATTAGAAAGAGGAAAAATTATCTTACCATCTTTTACAATATATCGAGCCCTACTTTCATTAATAGTCGGTTTTACTACCTCTATATTATTGGCCTTAGCTTCCATTATATACTCGTGTGTTTTCGTTTCACTTCCGATTACATTAGTCAATAAGTTAGCAAAAAAAACTGTTTTGTAGTGACATTTTAAGTAAGCCATTTTTAAAGCAATTATAGAGTAAGCTACCGAATGAGACTTGTTAAAACCATAACCAGCAAAATTTAAAACCAAACCAAAAACCTTCTTAGCCTGTTCTTCGCTATGTCCTTTAGCAATACTTTTACTAATAAATTTTTCTTCCTCGTTTTTCAAAAGATCTAACTTTTTCTTACTCATAGCTCTTCTTAAAATATCAGCTTCTCCTAAAGTATAACCAGCATACAAATTAGCTGCTTGCATAACCTGTTCTTGATAAATCAATAGTCCATAAGTATCCTTAGAAATATCCTTTAAAGACTCATCAATATAACTAACATCTTCCTGTCCAAACTTTCTTCTAATATAAGGCTCAATATTAGGCGCAGCTCCTGGTCTAAATAACGCTATCGCAGCCACTACATCATTAAAAGAATTAGGCTTTAACTTACGAAGAAAATTTTTCATACCATTTGATTCAAATTGGAATATACCACTAGTATCAGCCTTTTCAAATAACTTCAAAGTCTCTAAATCATCTAAAGGTATCTTTGCAAAATCTAACTCTAAATTATATTGTTTTTTAATATCATTAATAATATTATCAATAATAGTTAAATTTTTTAGACCTAAAAAGTCCATTTTTAGAAGACCTAAATCTTCTAGATATTCCATCGAATAACTAGTTAAATACATATTATCACCAGTTGTTAAAGGAATAACTTCATCCAAATCAACCCTACTCATTACAATACCCGCAGCGTGAGAAGATGTATGCCTTGGAAAACCTTCAATACAACTAGCTATCTCAAACATTTTAGTAAGAGAAATATCACTATCAATTTGACTTTTAAATAGTGCATTATTATGATAAAAATCCTTCAATTTTTCTTTTGTAACAGTAGGAATAAATTTACATAAACTATCAACTTTTGCTAGAGAAATATTAAGTACTCTTGAAACATCTCTGATAACTTGCTTTGCACTTAAAGTTCCAAAAGTTACAATACCACAAACTCTTCTTTTACCATACTTTTCTACTACATAATTAATAACTTCATCACGTTTATTATCCGGAAAATCAGTATCGATATCAGGCATAGTTTTACGCTCAGGATTTAAAAATCTTTCAAAAAGCAAATCATACTTTAAAGGATCAATCTCTGTTATACCCAAAGAATAAGCCACTAAAGAGCCTGCCGCACTACCCCTTCCGGGACCAACCAAAATATTATTTTTCTTAGCATACTTTATAAAATCATAAACTACCAAAAAATAATTTGAAAACTCCATTTTATTTATCATTTCTAATTCATAAAGTAATCTTTCTTTATAAGAATTGCTTATATTACCAGAAAGCCTTTTAAAAAGTCCTTTTTTACATAACTCAAAAAGATATTTCTGAGGATCATCACATTCATATATTGGAAGCAAATTTAAAGCTTCAGGAAATTCTAAATTACATAAAGAAGCAATTTCAATAGTCGTCTTTAAACCCTTTTCAGAAGATAATTCATTTACATTTAAAATGTCTAATTCATAGCCATCAACTTGATAATTTACCTCATCCGTAACCGTTTTTCCATCCCTTATCATATATAAAAAAGGTAAAATCTTACTATCGTCCCTATCCAAATATAAACTTTCTCTAATAAAAACTATTTTTTGTGTTATAAGAAGTGCTTCTAATTCTTCTTTCTTAGTACCATACCCTAAATAAATATCCGAATAAATACTACCTAAATTAGAAAACTCTTCTTTATATAAAAAAGGTAAAATACAAATGACATTTTTATTAAATTGCAAAATATCATCAAACAATACCTTTCTTTCATTTTGAATAGTTGAAAGTTTAATAAGACTTTTATAACCAATATAATCTTTAGCTAATAAAAAGAAATTGTAATCATCAATTAATATATTTAACCCAACTATTGGCTTAATATTTTCTTTCTTACACTTACTAATAAATTCCATTATTCCATACATATTAGTATCAGTTAAAGCTATTGAAGAGATATTTTTTTCCTTAGCATAATTAATTAAATCATCAATTTTTAATAAAGATGAAAGTAAAGAATAATTGCTTTTGTTACATAATGGAATATACATTAATAATACCTCCTCTTAAGTATATTATACATTATTTTCAGTAATTATTTAAACTTTTCGAGAAAATTTGACTAAATAAAAAGCTTATGATACAATTTAGTTCACAAATCGTTGATGAGGACATAATTTTTATCTTTGTTCTTTAAGAGAGTTATCGGTCGGTGCAAGATAATAGAATAACTAAAAATTCCTACCTCTAAGTAAAATGAAAACATTTTCGGTCAATAACCGTTATCAAAATTAAGCTAAAAAAAGGATGGTACCGTCTATATAGACTCCTATGGTATTATCCTTTTTTATTAAAGAAGGGAAAATGTATGAGATTAAGTAAGTTAAACATTAAAAAAATAAATTTAAATGATATTGATAGTAATTACTCTGCTCAAGATATATTGATGAAACTTGGAGAATTGTATCAATTCGAAAGCGGTATTTATGGCTATGGAAATATATGGAATAGATTACAAAAAAATATTGAAAATATAATTATCGATGAACTAGATAAAGCTGAATGTATACAAGTTGATTTTCCAAAATTACAACCAAGAAAAATATGGGATAAATCTAATAGATGGAATATTTATACAAAAGATGCTGATATAATGTTTACAGTAACCAATAATTTAGGAGAATATGGACTAGCACCAACAGCCGAAGAATGTGCCGCAATATTTGGTGCTAACAGGCTTACCTCTTACAAATCTTTACCAGCTATTTATTATCAAATTGGAGAAAAATTTAGAAAAGAGATTAGAACAAGAGGATATCTTTTCAGACCAAGAACATTCACTATGATGGATGCTTATTCATTCGATAAATCAGAAGAAGAAATGCATAAAACATTTAAAAAAATGCACGATGTATATATAAATATTTTTAAACGAATTGGCATAAACATTATTTCAGTAATTAGCGATGGCGGAACAATAGGCGGAAAAATATCCGAAGAATTTCAAACCCCAACTGCTTTAGGAGAAGATATCATCCTATATGATGAAAAAAACAATATTGGCTTAAATAAAGAAGTACTTGAAAAAAATGATAAAACCGCCTTTATAAAAGCATTTGACATAACAAAAGCTGAAAATTTAAAAGAATTACACTCTATAGAATTAGGAAACAACTTTGAACTTGATACCAAGTATTCAGATTCTATGCAACTTTACTTTACCGATGAAAATGGAGAAAAAAAGCCATACTATATGGGATGTTATGGAATTGGTCTTGGTAGAATAACAGCCTGCATTTTAGAAAATAATATTATCAAAATCAATAACAAAATTAAAGGTTTTTCCATACCATATAACATTGCACCATATAAAATTCAAATTATATACAATGAAAGTAATAAAGAAAATGCAGAAAAATTATATTCCTATTTACTAGAAAAAAATATTCCAGCAATTTTAGATGACCGTGATAATTTAACAGTTGGTAATAAAATAAATGATGTTTATGTTTTAGGTACACCTAAGATGATAATCTTGGGAAACAAATTTGATGGCATAAATTATGAAATAGAAGATACAAAAACAAATGAAAAGATTTCCGCAAAACTAGATGAAATAACTTCCATATTAAAATAATGAGGCATCTTTTAGTTTAACATCTTTCAGTTTTACCTTCTCTCTGTAATCTTTCTTATAGGTTGTTTTGTACCATTCCATAAATTGATCAGTAGCGCTAATACCATTATCACTTTTATTACTAACCTCTTCATCTGACATTTCTGCTAAAGTTTTATTACAATTTGTTGGTATAAAGACAAGCCATAAATTAGATTTGAAAGTTTTTCTTTGTTCTCCACGTATCTCATAAGAAAGAGTTCCTTTACTTTCTCCAAAAAATTGATAATAATCTTCACCATCATAAAATGTTAAACAATCAAGAAAATAACAATTTCTATTGTGAACATTCTTCATTGTATCTAGTAATGACCCCACATTAGAAGAAACCCCACTCCGCTTTACAAAAGCTCCGGGGTACCCAGGATTATTAGGATAATCTTCTATATAAAAACCAGAGTCAGCAACAAATACGGGAGTTCCTAATATTTCAAAAGCTTGTCTAGCTTTTTCTTTTGATATAAATTCTATATCATTAACATTAGGTTCAACCAAATCACATTTAAAATAATCAATTGTGATTCCAGCATTTTCAAACTTTTCTTTCACAGAAACATATTTACCATAATTTCCAGTTATATAAGTTAAGTTTTCCCTATTATATTTTTCATCTATATCTATAGAATCTTCCCCAAATTTAGCAAAATCAAATCCAGTTGTTTCGTGTATACTTTTCATAATAAAAACTCTCCTTTCCCTAAACTAATAATAGCAAAAGAAGAGGAAATATTTATGTCACTTATCAAATTTTTCTAAAATTTTTACTAATTTAATTCTATTTATATAAAAATGCCTTATTTCTTCTTTGAATTCACAATAAGAAGCAACACCCCACTCATCACCTAAAATAATGAGGTCATAAGGATGAATAATTCTTTTTGAAACACTATCTCCATTTTTAGAAAAATATTCTATAAAGCACTTTCTTTTTTCTTTTATAGCCCGATTAATTAAGTTATACACTTCTTTATTTTTAACATTCACAGTATTTTGCATTGGTGTAACAAACCTTTTTGGAACATTAATGTTTTGTCGCAAAATATATCCAACATAAGGACCTTTAATAGTTTCAATATAAATACCTGCTTTTTCCACTTCATCTTTGTAAAATCTAATCATTCTTGGAGATACTTCTATTTTTTCAGATAATTCTTTAACACTGTATTTTCTTCCCGAACTTAAATATTCTAACATTATAAGAATATTACTGATTTTAGACATATTAATACCTCCTAAACAATTAACTATTATATATCATTTTATAGAATTTACATATATTTTTTAATAATTGTACTATAATAAAGTGCTAAAAATATTATTATTTTCCTATAAATAGAAACTAATATAAAAATAACTTATTTATAGAACTTACATAGTAAAGCTTTATGCTACATTATGAAATCTTCTTTTTAATTTTTCTTGGTAAAAAAAGTAAAAATATGTTATAATATGCCAAGAAGGAAGTGATTATCGTGGCAGAATTAAAAGATGTAAAAGGTATAGGTCCCAAATCTCTTTCTTTGTTAAATAAATTAAATATTTATACAATAGAAGACCTCGTTACTCATTATCCATTTAGATATGATATCTTAGAAAGAAATAATCTTTCCGAAGTTGAAGACGGTGGAAAAATAGTTATAGATGGAAAGGTAGAAAGTGTCCCTATTTTGATGCGATTCAAAGCAGGACTCAATAAAATGAATTTTCGTTTGGTAACTAATTCAGGTATAGTTGGTGTTTCTATCTTTAATAGAGCCTTTTTAAAAAAACAGCTATTGGTAGGCACAGGAATTACGGTCATTGGAAAATTAGATAAAACCAAAAATGTTATAACTGCATCAGATATCAAACTAGGCATTTTAACTAATAAGAAAAAAATAGAACCTGTTTATCATTGTACTAGTGGCTTAACAAATAAAAACTTATCCACTTATATTAATATGGCCTTACTTGTTTATGGAAAAGAAATTCCTGACCATATTCCAGAAGAGTATGTGGAAAAATATAATTTTTTAAACAAAAAAACTTCCCTTAATATAATTCATAATCCATCAACTGATGAAAAACTAAATCAAGTTATTACACGCTTAAAGTATGAAGAACTTTTTGAGTTTATGTTTAAAATTAATTACTTAAAAGAGCAAAATAAAAAAGAAAAAAATGGTTTAGCCAGAAAAATTGATAGAAAAGAATTAAATAAATTTATAAGTACACTACCCTTTGAATTAACAGGCGACCAAAAAAAGACAGTAGATGAGATTCTTGATGATTTAGAATCTCCAACTAGAATGAATAGATTACTTCAAGGTGATGTTGGCAGTGGAAAAACAATTGTAGCCTTTATAGGAATGATTGCAAACTGCTTATGCGGCTACCAAAGTGCTTTAATGGCACCAACAGAAATTTTAGCTATGCAACATTACTTGAACTTACAAAAGCTTTTAGAGAAAACTAATATTAAACTTAAAACAGCCTTACTCACTGGGTCAACTTCTAAAAAAGATAAACAAATAGTGTATGATGCATTAAAAGAAGGTAAAATCGATATTATAATTGGTACTCATTCCCTAATTCAAGATGAAGTTATTTATAATAATTTAGGATTAGTTGTTACTGATGAACAACATCGTTTTGGAGTACATCAAAGAGCTAATCTACAAAACAAAGGAATTAAACCAGATGTTTTATATATGAGTGCTACACCCATACCACGAACTTATGCTTTAACTATTTTCGGTGATATGGATGTTTCAACAATTAAGGAAAGACCTAAAGGAAGACAAAAAATTGATACTTATGTTAAAAAGAATAGCGAGATTAAAGAAGTTTTACAAATGATGTATGATGAATTGCAAAAAAAACATCAAATATACGTAATTGCTCCTTTAATTGAAGACAACGAAAATTCCGATTTAACCAATGTATACAAGCTTAAGGATCAAATGGAATTAGCTTTTAGAGGCCGTGCTCAAATAGATATTGTTCACGGAAAAATGTCCAATGGCGCTAAAGATATAATTATGCAAAAGTTTAAAGACGGATTAGTTCAAATATTAATTTCTACAACTGTTATTGAAGTAGGTGTTGATGTTGCGAACGCTACTACAATGGTCATTTTTGATGCAGATAGATTTGGCCTTTCAACACTACATCAGCTTCGTGGTCGTGTAGGACGTGGAACATCTAAATCTCAATGTATATTAATAAGTGATAGTGATGCAGAACGTTTGAAAATAATGGAAAAAGAAGATGATGGCTTTATTATTAGCGAAGAAGACTTCAAATTACGTGGTCACGGTGATTTGTTTGGAACAAGACAAAGTGGAGATATGTCCTTCAAAATAGCCAATATTAAGTCTGATTTTAAAATATTATTACAAGCAAAAAAAGATTCAAAAGAATACCTTTTGAATAAAGACAAAGATAAGGATGATTTGAAGAAAAAACTAATTTCTTCAATAACAGAGGCTTAACCACTTTACAATATCATATTTCGCTTTGCTTTGATTTTCATAGTCTTTTAAAAAATATAAAATGTCAACATAAAAAAAATATTTTTTATTTCATTGACATTTTCTCTTTTATACTTTATGATTAAGATGCGTGATGTATATCACGCCGATATCTATCACGGTCTTAATGTGATAGTATATTCAACCGAACCCCCTGAAGAGTCAGCGAAAGCTGGCTCATTTTTGTTTTTTGCTTGAAATTACGGGGCTTTGTAATTTTTGATTTT
>CANRQG010000025.1 GCA_947632735.1 uncultured Bacilli bacterium
AATACCTATATAAGGTCAATGGATGTAGCGGGAAATTATTCACAAGAAAGTTCAACGCCAATAAGAATCGATAAAGTAGCACCAAGATGTACAACTTCAACGACAAACCCATCAGGCTGGACGAATGCGAATGTCACAGTTACTAAAGGATGCGCCGATGACCAGGGTGCTTTCAATAGTCAATGTACCTTAACAACTCACGAAACACAAGTTGTTTCCTATACCGCTACAACATATACATTCGCAGCTTATACTATAACTGACTATGCCGGAAATACAGTAACTTGCCCAGCCATAGCCGTAGCGACATACGTTGATAAAACACCACCAACTTGTAGTGCATCTAAAGATAGCCCTAAAAGTTGGCACGAAGGTGGTGCTCCAGTTACTATAACGTGTAATGATACTGGTGGTTCGGGATTAGCTACTTGTGCTGGAAAAGCAGCTTATTCAGTATCAAAAACCCCAAAAGAAGATAAAACTTATAAAGCTGTCGATGGTGTTGGTAATGTTACTAAATGTAATAAAATCTCTATTAAATCTAGAAACGAATATCGAAGAAGAACTAGGTCAGTTAAGACTTGTACAAACTCTTGTTGTGGTACTTATGACTGTAGTTATTGGACAACATCTTCTAATAGATGCACGGAAAAAAGAAAAGACCAAAATCCTTTGAATTCTTGTTCTGGTTATACGGCATCTCAATGCAACTGTGGTGCTGATAATTGGGATGTTGATGCTAACGGATACATATTTTATTATTGTAATTGTGAAAAATCCGTAAAAGTAAGTAAAACTTGTGATAAGACTTGTACAAAAGCAGATTGTTGTGGCTATACCGATTGGTCAGGTTGGTCAGGCTGGGGTACTGGTAATAATTGTAGTAGTGATACTTGCGAAGCTCAACATAGAGTTACATATAAATAAGATTATTGCTAGAAATAAATAAAAGCTGTGTATGAAATAATACATAGCTTTTGTTCATAATAAAAAAGAGATATTTAGATTTTTTCTTATTAAATTTTCAGCTATTACCCATAAAATGCATAAAATTCTTCCTTTTGGTCACAATAATTAAAGTAAAATGAATATTTTTAGCACTTTAGCTTGACAAGTGCTAAAAATAGGTGTATATTATAAATGTAATCGAAAGGAAGATGATTAATAATGAATTTAATACCAAGAAATTTTTATCTAGATGACTTTTTTGATGATATGCCAGCTAAAAATGTTGGTAATATGAAATGTGATATTTATGAAAAAGGTGGCAAATACCATATAGAAATGGATATGCCAGGCTTTTCTAAAGATGACATCAAATTAGAAACAACTGATGGTTATGTTACCATTAAAGCCACTAAAAAAGAAGTTCTAGAAGAAGGTGGCGAAAATAAAAACTACCTTCGTCGTGAAAGAAGTTTTGGTGAATATGAAAGAAGTTTCTATTTAGGAGATTTTGATACTGAAAGTATTGAAGCTTCATTTAAAGATGGTGTATTAAAAGTTATTGTTCCTAAAAAAGAAGCTCAAGTTAACAAAAAAACTATTGAAATTAAGTAGGCCTCTATGGTCTCTTTTTTTTTGACATCGCCTGTCTCCTATGATAAAATAATTAGTATATGGGGGATGCTAAATGCCAGAAGAAAATACAAAAGATTTATTAGAATATTATGAAAAATTACGTACAGAGTTAAAAAACAGTGATTATACAGAAAATACTTATTTAGGCATCAAAATAAAAGAAAAACTAAACATCCTAATCAAAATGATTTTACGTAAAATAATAAAATATGATGTTTATATAGAAGGTGCTGAGAATATTCCTTCTACCTCCGTTATTTATGCCAGTAGTCATCAAGAATTTAATGACATTATAAATAGTATTTATGCAAACAAAACTCATACTTTAACTCTAAATGCTAGTAACATCAGGCCTCATCTAAAACTTCTTTTAAACATCAATGGCGTTATCTTCGTTGATAGAGACTCAAAAGAAAGTAGAAATAATGCAAAAGTAGAAATGGAAAGAGCCTTACTTAAAGGTAAAAGTGTTAATCTTTACCCTGAAGCTACTTGGAACTGTACCCCTAGTAAGTTGCATCTACCTTTTTACAAAGGTATGATAGAAATAGCCCAAGTAACAAATAAACCGCTTATTCCTGTTGTTCAAGAATATATTTATGATGAAAACCAAAAAATTACTGCTGTCTTCATCAAATTTTGTGAACCTGTTTATGTAGATATAACCGATGATATCTATGAAAAACTAGCTGAGTTTTCCGAAAAATTTTCAACTGCTAGATGGGAATTAATCGAAGAAAAAGGTCTTTACTTACGTAAAAATATTTCTAATAAAATGTATACAGACTATATAAAAGCTCGTATAAAGGAATGGCAAATTCCCGGCAATGATATAGAAGAAGAACGCAAACAAGTTCTAGGTTCACAGGCTGATATTTATGACTTTATCCCTGTAAATGATGTTGAATTTGATGATAATGATGTTTTACTCCCAACCTCTCACGTTAGAGTCTTGGAAAAAATAAATAAAAAACATCTTTTATAAAATTAGGAGTTGGTTAATTTGATATCAAGATTAGTAAATATTTATTTTCCTTTATGTTCAATGACTATAAATATAATTATCTGCATTATCTTTTTCAGTAAACGTCGAGTTGAAAACACAGATACTAAGATATACTCTAAACTACTATTAATAGGCTTAACAGAATCAATTATAATGTTCACAACTAACTTATTAGTAGGTCTTTATTTCTATCAAATTAATCACTTTGTCTTTAAACTATTAAATAAACTCCTATATGTTATTTATATTATCTTTTTAGCTGTCTTATTATCCTATGTTTATGCTGTAAAAAATAAAATGCCTAATCCTAAAAAAGACAACTTAAAAGACTTAGTTTGTTGTGGTGCCGCCACGGCTTTTAGTATTTTAATCCTTATCGCTCCTATAAATCTTGTCTTTAAAAATAATCTTGGTAACTCTTATGGAACAGCTTCTAACTTTCTTTTTGTTGGTTGTGCCTTTTTCCTTTTATTAACGATAACCTATTCTCTAAAGGACTATAAAAAGCTAGAACAAAAAGATAAAAAGAAATTTTTCCCTATGTTTTTACTTTTCGTCTTAATGACTATAATGATGATTATTAGATACTTTGACCCTTTCTTTAATATAAGTTCTAATATCTTTTCTCTTATTTTACTAGTAATGTTTTTTACCATTGAAAATCCTGATGTAAAAACTATTGAAGAACTAGAACAGGCTAAAAAAGATGCTGATGCTGCCAATAGTGCTAAAACTGACTTTTTATCCAATATGTCACACGAAATAAGAACACCGCTTAATGCTATTGTTGGCTTTAGTGAATTTTTAGAAGAAGCTAAATCTTTAGACGAAGTAAAGGAAAATGCCCAAGATATTTTAAGTGCTTCTAATACTTTATTAGAAATAGTAAATAGTATCTTAGATATTTCTAAAATAGAAGCTGGTAAATTAGAAATAGTTGAAACAGCTTATAATGCTCCTGAAGTTTTTTCAGAACTATCTAATATGATGAAACCTAAAATGGCTTCTAAAAATCTTGACTATACTTGTAATATTGCTCCTGATTTACCTGCTTTTCTATATGGAGATGTAGCTAATTTAAAAAAAATTATTACTAATCTTCTAAGTAATGCCTATAAATATACTCAAACTGGTTATGTCCATTTTGACGTCAGTTGTGTTAAAGCAAACAATATATGTAAATTGATTATTTCCGTTGAAGATTCAGGTCGTGGTATAAAAAAAGAAAATGTTGATAAACTATTCACTAAGTTTGAACGTCTTGAAGAAGAAAAAAATACTACCATTGAGGGAACCGGCCTAGGACTTGCCTTAACCAAACAATTAGTTGAAATGTTAGGTGGTCGTATTATTGTTCATACTATCTATGGTGAGGGTTCAAAATTTACCGTTGTTTTAAACCAGAAAATAGCGCCAAAACCAGCTTTTGCTGCCAACAAATTTACAGAAGCAAACTTTTCTTCCTTAAAAATTATCGTTGTTGATGATAATGAAATGAATTTAAAAGTATCTAAAAAACTTCTAGAAAGATTTTCTATTACCAATATTATTCTTCTAAAAAGTGGTTATGATTTAATATCTAAAATCTCATCAGGGGAGACAGCCGATGCTATCTTACTAGATATTATGATGCCTAAAATGGATGGCGTTGATACTCTAAATAAATTAAAAAGTATGAATAACTTTAATATTCCCGTAGTTGCTCTAACTGCTAATGCTATTTCAGGTAGTAAAAATAGATACTTAAGTGATGGCTTCTTTGCTTACTTATCTAAACCAATTGCTAAAGAAGAACTAGTTAAAGTTTTAAATAAAATTGCTACTTCTAAAGAAGAAGCTAAAAAACAAACAGAAGAACCAGAAATTCTTGATGAACTACCACCAGTTGAAGCCGAAGAAATAATTGAACCACCAGAAATAGATGCTATAGCCTATCTAAAGAAAAAAGGTGTAGAAATAGATAAATCACTAGAACTTTTAGGTGATATAGAAATGTATAATGACACGATTAAAGACTTCCTAAAAGAAGTAGAAGATAAATGGATGCGTATCGAAAGATATAAACTAGAAGGTAATATGGAAGATTATGCTATAGACGTTCATTCCCTAAAAAGTGATTGTAAATATCTAGGTTTTACCAAATTAGCTGAGCTAAGTTATGAACACGAACTAAGTAGTAAAGCCAATGATAAAGACTTTGTTAATAATAACTTCCTAGCTTTAGAAGAAGAATTTAACAAAGTATTAGTTTTAGCTAAAGACTATGTAGAAAGATATGTAAATTAAACTTTTAAAATTATCATAAATAAGTTATAATAGAACTAGCACTTTTTAGGAGGCAGATTATGGAACTTAATGATACAAATATTATAATTTTAAAATTGCTCCACTATTTTATTACTGAGAAAAATTATAACCCAATAATTTTACAGGGTGTTGAAGATGAAGTATGGCTTGAAAACTTAGATGCCGATATTAAAGTCATAAGAATTGTCTCAGACTATATTCATAATAATGAACAATTTAATTTTGATTTATTTAAAACCAAAAGAATAGTTAAGAAAATAAGAAAAAAGACTTTTACTTTTAATATTAAAGTCCTAAGCATTTTCTTAGATATGGGGGAAAATGTTAATAGAGAATTGAATACTAATCCCTCTTTACTTTGTGTAAATGCTAAAACTGAAAAAGAAATAAAAAAAGACCCCATAGTTTCTGAGAATTTTCCTGATTTAAAAGATAAGTTATTTTATAAAGAAAAAGGTATGGAATTGTTTGCTAAAATAACTTTTGATATAAATAATCATAACCGTGAAGATGCTGATAAAATGGAAAGAGTCTTTAGAAGTAAGTTTCCTTTTATAACATATCTTCTTATCGCTATTAATGTTATATGCTTTTTCGTCCCTCTTTTATTTGGACAGTATAATACTTTAATCTCAATGTTTTGTGTCCACGGACCAAGTATCAGAGCGGGGCAGTATTATCGTCTTATAACTGGTATGTTTTTACACGGTAATATTCTCCATTTAGTCTTTAACTGTTATGCTCTATACGTTATAGGTTCCCAATTAGAAAGCTTTTTAGGTAAAGCTAAATATATAATAATCTATCTCTTTTCCGGTATAGTAGGAGCCTTATTTTCTATGACCTTTGGTGGCAATTACGCATCAATTGGTGCGAGTGGCGCTATCTTTGGTTTAATGGGCTCACTTCTTTACTTTGGTTATTACTACCGTGTTTACTTGGGTAATGTCGTTAAATCACAGATTCTTCCTTTGATTATAATAAACTTATTCTTAGGTTTTGTAATTAACGGTGTTGATAACTTTGCCCATATAGGTGGCTTAATAGGTGGAGCTTTAATTACTCTATCCTTAGGTATCAAAGATAAAAGTTCTAAATTTGAAATGTTTAATGGTTGGATAGTTACTCTTATCTTTTTAGCCTTTACTTACTATATGGCCTTTGTTCTAGCTGGCCGCTAAAAATAATTTGTATTTACCTTTATAAGATGTTAAAATAGATTTATAAATATTATAGTGAGGTGATAAAATGCAACCTGATAAAACTAACTTTTTCAACGTGGCTGACCTTGATACTAAAATAGTAAAAGAAGCTCTAAGTGAAGTCTATGAAGCCTTAGAAGAAAGGGGCTATAATCCAACAAATCAAATTGTTGGTTACTTGATTAGTGGGGACCCTGGATATATTTCTAGTTATAAAGATGCTAGAGGTAAAATTCAAGAAGTTGACCGTGCTAAAATAGTAGAAATTCTTCTAACAGAATTCCAAAAAAATAGTAAATGAAATATTTAGGACTAGATTTAGGTAGTAGAACTTTAGGTCTTGCTCTTAGTGATGATAGGGGTATTATTGCCAATAGCTTGACAGTTATTAGACATAATGAAGAGTATGATAGACTAATTTTAGAAGTTGAAAAAATAGTAAATGAGTATAAAGTAGAGGCTATCGTCTTAGGACTACCCAAAAATATGAACAATACTTTAGGACCTAAAGGAGAACTTAGTTTGCAATTCCAAGATAAGTTGCAACAAAAATTATCTATTCCCATCTTTCTTCAAGACGAACGATTAACAACCGTCAGCGCCCATAAAGCACTTCTTGAAAGTAATATGTCTCGTAAAAAAAGAAAAACCGTTGTTGATAGCGTCGCTGCTACTATAATATTACAAACTTTTTTAGATAAGGAGAAATAACAATGAAAAAAAATACTTTTTCTATGCTTGATGAAAACGGCAATGAAATAATCTATGATGTCTTATTTACTTTTGAAAGTGATGAGACCAATAAAAATTATATAGTTTATACTGATAACTCTAAAGATGAAGAGGGTAATATCCAAGTATATGCTTCAATTTATGACCCTAAAAATCCAAAAAGCAAATTAGAAGCAATAGAAACGGAAAAAGAATGGAAAGTAATTGAAACAATACTTAATACATTACAAGAAGAAATTAAAAATAAAAATGACAATGACGAGCAATAGCTCTTTATTTTTCTGGAGGTACCAATGGCAGTAAAGAAAAAACTTTTTCTAATTATCGGAATTATTCTTTCCATCATCCTAATATTCGTATTAGGAATGTTTGTTTTTTTTAAAACTTCCCTAAAAGCAGTTGATAAAAATAATAAAACACCAATAGAAGTCGTTATTCCAAGTGGAAGTACTACTACTAAAATTGCGACTATTTTAAAAGAAAAAGATTTAATTAGAAATGAATTTGTCTTTAAATTATATCTTAAAATTAAAAAAGCTAATTCTTTAAAGGCCACCACTTATCAAATGAATAAAACGATGAATGTCGAAAAAATTGTCAATATGTTAGAAAAAGGTAATTCTTATAACCCAGAACAAATAAAAATTACTTTTAAAGAGGGCCAAAGAATAACTGATTATGCTGAAGAAATAGGCACGAAAACTAATCGAACCCCTGACGAAGTATTAAGCATTATAAATAATAAAGATAACATAAATGCTTTTATTGACAAGTACTGGTTTTTAACACCTGATATTTTAAATGAAAATATCTATTATCCATTAGAAGGCTATCTAGCTCCTGAAACATATTATTTTAAAAACAAAGATGTAGAAGTTCTTGATATTGTTAATACAATGCTTAAAGAAACAGCTAAAAATTTAGAAAAATATCGCTCTAATATTGAAAATAATATTCCATATTATATGATAATGTCTTCAATTGTTGAACTTGAGGGAACAAATACTAAAAATAGAAAAATGATAGTTGGTGTTTTTGAAAATAGATTAAATAACTCTATGAATTTAGGTAGTGATGTTACTACTTATTATGCTTTACAAAAACCAATGACTAGTGATTTAACAACTGAAGAATTTAATACCCCAAACCCTTACAATACAAGAGGCCCAGGAATGATAGGTAAATTACCAGTAGGGCCAATTTGTAACTTCTCCTTATCAAGCTTAGAAGCAAGTGTTAATCCAACTAAAAATGATTACTATTTCTTTGTTGCGGATAAGAACGGAGAAGTCTATTATTCCAAAACAAACAAAGAACACGAACAAATGGTAGCAGAAATTAAAGAAAAAGGTGATTGGATATGGTAGAAAGCTATAGTGTAATCAAAAGTATGAAAGAATATGCTGATAAAGAAAATGTACCTATTATGAGTGAAGATGGTATAAACTATCTTGTTAAATATATTTCTAAAAATAATGTTCAAAAAGTCTTAGAAATTGGTACCGCTATTGGCTATTCAGCCATTTTAATGGCCTTAACTAATGAAAATATTGAAGTAACTACTATCGAAAGAGATGAAAAAAGATATTTAGAAGCTGTTAAAAATGTCAAAAAAGTTGGCTTAGAAAAAAGAATTAATTTAATTTATAATGATGCATCAGATGTCGTTTTAAATGAAAAATATGATTTAATTTTTATTGATGCCGCTAAAGCTCAAAATATTAGATTTTTTGAAAAGTTTGAAAAAAATCTTAACCACGATGGTACAATTATAACTGATAATTTAAATTTTCACGGCTTAGTAAGTAAAAAAGAAGAAGAAATAGCTAGTAAAAACTTAAAAGCTTTAATTAGAAAAATTAAAAATTATATTGTTTTTCTAAAATCTAATAAAAATTATGATACTGATTTTCTTGATATTGGTGATGGTTTGGCTGTTAGTAAGAAAAAAAATAAATAGAAAGAGGGATATTTATGCCATATGTCCAAATATTGGAGTGCAGCACTACATTAGGTAATTGTTGTAATGACTACGGGTTAGTTACTATTATTGACATAACCCGCAAAATATTAGAACTAATTCAATTAGTTGTCCCTATATTATTACTAGTAATGATTACTGTTCAGCTTGTTAAAATGGTTGCGAATCCAGAAGATAAAAAAGACCCTAAAAAACTCGCTAATAGAGTAATCGCCACTTTCGTTTGTTTCTTTCTCCCAACTATTGCCGATGTTTTAGTTTCCCTTTTACCAAACAGTTTCACCTTATCTTCTTGCTGGGAAAATGCCAAGATATCTAGAGAAATATCCGCAAACAGCCCTCTTGTTTATATTAAAGTAACTGATAGAGACCCTTATAGTATTATCAATGAAAATGAATACGACCCAGGTAATGAAAAAGAAATAGGCTCATCAGGAACCTCTTCTCCCTCAGGAGCAGGTGGTCAAAAATTAGTTCAAATTGCCTTAGGCGAAGTTGGCAATAATGAAAGTGATGGTAGCCATAGTAAATATACATCCTATGTCGGTCTATCGGCTTCTCAACCGTGGTGTGCCGCTTTTGTTAGTTGGTGTGCTGGACAGGGTGGTTTTATTCAATCGCAAATTATTCCTAGTTTTCCTAGTTGTTCAGCTGGAATAGCTTGGTTCCAAAATAAAGGACAAGTTCACCTTGAGGGAAGTGGTTATACTCCAAAAGCCGGAGATATCGTCTTTTTCGGTGCCGGTGGTTCCCAACATACTGGTATCGTAGAAAAAGCTGATGCCAATAACGTCTACACCATCGAAGGCAATACTAGTTGTGCCGGAACCGCAGCTAGTAAATGTGGTGGCTCAGATGGTGTTTCCAAAAAAACACGTCCTAGATATACCGGCTACATCTATGCATACGCATCCCCATCATACTAATAAGAATAAAAGGAGGAACATATGAAAAAGATATTAAAAAATAAAAAAATCGCCATTCCCTTAATTGGAATTATAACTTTTTTTCTAGTTACTTTTAATATCTATTTTTACATAAATCGTTCAACTCTAAATACTGATTATTATAGTATCAAAGAAAATAATAGTTTAATCGTTTATCCAAGATATACTAGAACATATAAAGATATAACGACAATTGTTCCCTACATAAACTTAAAAAAAGATATTATTGGTAATTTAAATGAAGAAATATTAACACTTTCTAATAGTTATCTAACCAATATAAATAATGTAATTACTTATGACTACAAAATAAGTGGTGATATCTTATCCGTTGTTTTACAAATTAATTGTTATGACCAAGCTCTTCCTCAAGTTATCTTTAAAACCTACAATATTAACTTAAAAGAAAAGAAAATTCTTGATGAAAATGCTATTCTAGATTTATATGGAATTGATAAAAACTTTGTCGCTAATAAAATAAAAGAAAGATTTGAATACTTTTTTAAAGATGAACGTGAAAAGAAAATCTTTGATGAAGAATGTGACTATAAATGCTTTTTATATATGCGTAGAATAGAAAACTATACTGATAACATTTATTATTATATAGATAGTGCTAAATTATATGTCTATAAAGAATTTAATACTTATTCTATTTATAATGAAGAAAAGTACTATAAAAATACTGACTTTAAGATAGAAATAGCTTAAAAGGAGCCTCTATGTTTAAAAATCTAAAGACCAATAAAAAGTATCAACTAATTATCGTGATAATTATCTTAGTTTTACTTATTCTAGGACTTTTTTTCGTCTTTAGAAAAAAAGAAGCTAATTATGATTCTAAGCTAATTAATAAAGACTATGGTTATATCTATACCTATACCGAAAATAATACTGGCACCTTTTCTAAGCAAGTACCCCATATTAACTTACCAGTAGAAAACATTAATGAAGAAATAGATACCTTTGTTTCTCCTTATTTAAATAAAGACGATAATATAATTACTTATGATTATTCTCTTACTAATAATATCTTATCTTTAGTAATTAGAATTATTAGTTTTAAAGAACAAAATGCTCCTATAAATTACTTTAAAACCTTTAATATTAACCTCGATTCATTAGAAATAATTAGTGCTGAAGAATTATTAAAACTATTTAAAATTGATAATGACTATGTGCAGAAGAAACTTGAAAAAAAGTTTCAAGACTTCTATTATGAATTAGTTTTCGATGCCAAAGTTGACGAATCTAAATGCAACCTAGAATGCTTTATTGAAAGAAGAGGCTTTTTCGGTTATATGCAAGATGTTAATTACTATGTTTCTGACTCTAAATTAATAGCTTATAAACCATTTATAATTAATTCTAGTACTTGGGAATATGAATATTTTAAAGACTTTTCCTTTTCCTTTGAAATAGTGGGTTAACCACTTTTTCTTTTCTATTTGACACAAGAAAAACATTTGTACTATAATTGTATTGGAAAGAGGAACTAAAAACTTTAGGAGTTGATTTTAAATGAAATTACTAGTCGAATTTAGAAATAAAAAAGCTATTGATATGACTAATTGTGATGGCCTAATTTTAGCCTTAAAAGACTATTCTGTAACTGGTAAAGATACTTATACCTTAGAAGAAATAATGACTCTTAAAAATAAGTATAAAGATAAAGATATTTTTGTAAGCTTAAATAAAAACTTCTTTAATAAAGATATAGAAAATCTAAAAGAAGTATTAAAACAACTTGCTTCCTTAAAGATAACCGGCATATTCTTCTATGACCAAGCCATTTTACAGCTAAAGAAAGAACTAGACTTAAATATTGACTTAGTCTGGAATCAAACTCATATGGTTAATAATTATCTTACTTGTAACTACTACTATGAAAAAGGTGTAAAATACGCTTTATTAGGAAAAGAACTAACTTTAGAAGAAATAAGCGCAATAATAAAAAACACATCATTAAAGTGTATGGTTGAAGTAGTGAGTAAGCCAAACATTGCTTTTTCAAAGAGAAAATTACTTACTAATTTTTATAAAGACTTAGCTAAACCCCCACAAAAAGAATTACTAGTCCAAGAAAAAATTACGAAAGAAAACTATCTTATCGAGGAAGAAGAATCAGGAACAGCTATTTATAAAGATGAATTAATTAATGGAACAAGTATTATTAAAGACCTCAAAGAAGCTAATTGTGAATACATAATTATGCGAGACGATTTAGAAAAAGAAGCCGACTTTCAAGAATTGCTTTTTGATACAACAAAATATCTAAAAGGAAATTGTCAGGATGAATCTTATTTAAAATATCAAAAACTAGGTACATATACAGGCTTTTTCTTTAATAAAACAATATATAGGGTGAAGAAAAATGGATAAAATAGAGTTGTTAGCGCCAGCAGGTGACTTAGAAAGATTAAAAGTAAATTTATTATATGGAGCTGATAGTGTTTATATAGGTGGAGAAAACTATGGCTTAAGAGCTAATGCCACGAACTTTACCTTAGAAGAAATAAAAGAAGGCTGTCTTTTTGCTCATAGCTTAGGAAAAAAAGTTTTTCTAACTTTAAATATCGTCTTTCATAATGAAGATATCAAAGATGTTTTCAAGTATATCGAAGCAACCGTTGAATGTGGAATAGATGCTTTTATAGTTAGTGATCCTTTTATAATAAGCTACTTGAAAAAAAATTATCCCAATGTCGAAGTTCATCTATCAACTCAAAATTCAACTACTAATTATGAAACAGTTCAGTTTTTTAAAGAAGAGAAAGTAGATAGAATTGTCCTAGCTCGAGAAGTTGGTAAAGAAGATATCAAAAAAATAATTGAAAAAACGAATATGGATATTGAAGTATTTATCCACGGAGCAATGTGTACTTGTTATAGTGGCCGATGTGCTTTATCTAATTACATAACTAATCGTGATGCCAATAGAGGAGGTTGTGCTCAAGTTTGTCGTTTTGCCTTTTCTAACAAAGAAGAAAAAGACTTTACTTTAGCTACTAAAGATTTAAATATGGCTAAGTATATAAAAGACTTAATAGAAATAGGCGTTAAGAGTTTAAAAATTGAAGGTCGTATGCGTTCCTTATACTATCTAGCAACCGTAATAGGCTCTTATCGCCGAATTATTGATGGTATTTACAACCAAGATTTATCTGAAGAAGAATATCATACTTTAGAAGAAAAACTTAATAGAGTGGCAAATAGGGAAACTTCAACTCACTACTTCTTAAAAGAAGCTGATTACACTGACCAATATTATACAGGAAGAAGCGAACTTTCTAATCAAGACTATCTTGGCTTAGTTACAGGTTATGATAGTAAAAATAAATGTCTAATTCTTATCGAAAGAAACTATTTTAAAAAAGGCGATAAAGTAGAAATATTTACTCCAACAGGTAAAAGCTATCAATATACCATTACTAAAATTTATGATGAAGATATGAATGAACTAGAAGTTGCCCGACATCCAGACCAAATCTTAAAACTAAAGTTTCCTGAAAAATTAGCCAACTACTCAATGATTAGATTATTACCGTAAGGAGTTGATTACTTTGAAATATATGAAAGAGGTTAAAAAGAATTTTTTAAATAAAGAAGAGTTTTTACAAGACTACGCTACTAAAAGTATAGATGCTATTCGTCTAAAAAAAGAAAAAGAAGACTATCGTCCACCATACTTTCACGATATTGATAGAATAATCCATTCTTATTCTTATACGAGATATTTAGATAAAACTCAGGTTTTTACTAGAAGTACTAATGACCATATTAGTAAAAGAATCACCCACGTCCAATTAGTTAGTAAAGTCGCAAGAACTATCGGTCGTGCTCTTAATTTAAATGAAGACTTAATTGAAGCTATTGCTTTAGGTCACGATATAGGTCACACACCCCTTGGTCACGCTGGAGAAGCTATTCTAAATGAAATATCTTTAAGAGAATTAAATGAATACTTTGCTCACAATATTCAAAGTGTTCGTCATTTAATGTCCGTTGAAAATAACGGTCGTGGTCTTAATTTAACAATACAAGTACTTGATGGTATAATGTGCCACAATGGTGAAATGCTTGATAATGTCTATGAAGCTGTTTCTAAAACTAAAGAAGAATTTTTAAAAGATTACGAACTTTCTTACAAAGATTTAAAAACCTTATCTACTAAACATCCTATGACCTTAGAAGGTTGTGTAGTTAGAATTAGCGATATTATTGGCTATATCGGTAGAGATATAGAAGATGCTATAATGATAGGTAAAATAAAAAGAGAAGACTTACCTAAAAAAATAAGTACTGTTTTAGGAAATAATAATAAAGATATTGTTAATAATATTATTAATGACATTATAGAAAATAGTTTTAATAAGCCCTATATTAAAATGAGTAAAAAAGTATATGATGCCTTACTTAGTTTAAAAAAGTTTAACTATGAACATATTTATAGATATAGCCTAACAAAAGAAGAAAAGGAATATTATAAAGAGGGTATGAATAAACTATTTTATGAATATTTACAAGACGTTTTACAAAATAATAAGAAAAGTATTATTTTTAAAATATTCTTAAATAATCAAGTGAAAAACTATAATGATTCTACACCTGCTAAAAGAAAAGTCATTGACTTTATAGCTGGTATGACCGATGAATTATTCATTAGTGAAGTAAAAAGAGTTTGCAAAACTCCTGAAAAAGTGTTATAATATGCCTAATTTCTTAAGAGAAAAAGAAAGAAAATTTTTATATTGCATATTATTAAAAAATGTGCTATACTATAGCGAGTTGAGTAGATATATGCTCAATATTTTATAGAGGTGAAAATATGGGAAATAAAAATACAGTTTATTTAACACAAGAAGGTTTAGATGAATTAAAAGAAGAATTAGATAATTTAATAAATGTAAAACGCCCAGAAAATATTCAAGCAATTAAAGAAGCAAGAGCATTAGGAGACTTATCAGAAAATGCTGAATATGATGCTGCACGTAATGAACAAGCTGTAATTGAAGCTCGAATTAAGCAATTAGAAAAAATGCTTGAAAATGTTACCATTATTACTGAAGTTTCTAAAGACAAAGTTAATATTGGTAATACCGTTTCTATTAAATATGTAGACGATGATGAAGAAGACGAATACAAAATCGTTGGTAGTCAAGAAGCTGACCCCTTTGAAAGTAAAATTTCTAATGAAAGTCCAATTGCTAAAGCTTTATTTGACCATAAAGTAGGGGACATTGTAACAGTAGAAAGTCCAAATGGAAACTACCAAATAGAAATAGTTGATATTAAGTAATAAAATTCGACAAAAAAAGACCTAAAAATAGCTTACTATTGTAGTAGCTATTTTTTTTTGTGAGGTTTATATGAAAGCACTTATTTATTTTTTTATTACCCTAATTATTAGAAATACCCATTATATGGAAGAAGCTTTTCCTATCTATAATAAAGTAGGGGATTTAGTAGAAATAGATTATCTTATTACTTTAAATGATAAAATAAATTACTATGAGTTAAATCCTAAAATTTTTGAAACATTAAGAGAATATAAACAAGTTAAGAAAAATGACAAAATAAAAGTAAATATTAAAATTAGAAGTAATAAAAATTATAAATATCTAAAAAATAGTTTTAATATAGAACCAGATTCTTTCTTAATAGACAGAAATAACTATACTTTTTTAAATATTACTGGTTTTGATGGTAAAAAAATAAATAGTATTTTTATTCCTTGGCAAGAAGATTTACAAAAAAAAGAAACTGACTTAGAAAAAATAAAAAAAGCTTATAATGACTTTTATTTAAATATTTTAGAATTTTCCTATGATGATAATATTTATTATAATATGGATAATTACAAAGATATAAACTATAATAATGGTTTTACTTTATACTTTAAAATAAATGAAAATTATAAAGATATTTATAAAGACTATAATTACTATGGAAAAATATCTTTAAAATTAAAAAAATAATCTCATAAATAGAATATTTCTGTTATAATTTTAACAGAGGTATTTATTATGATAGATGTTTATAAACAAACTAAAAATTTTATGCTTATTTCTTTAGCCGTTTTAATAATTGGCTCATTACTTATTCTTGAATTAATACATTATGTTGATATTGATAAAGAAAAGCCATCAAAAATAAATATAATCTATGAAATAGAGAAAGAAAACGTTTAATTTTCCTAATTGAATTAAACGTTTTACTTTTGAATTTATATCGTTTTTTTGCAAATAGTATCTTGGCTCCTACTATAGTCAAAATTTTCTTTATTCATCATTTTTAATTGTCGCGAAGAAGAATCTTGTTTTTCATCACTTTTACTTTGTTTAGATAATTCTAATATTTCCTTTAAAACATCGTAATTAAAGCAAATATTATCAGGGTCGATATGCTTTTGCAAAACTAATTGCCTTAAATTTTTAACTATTCTACTATTGAATGTTGCATCAACTCTAGGTAAAACAGCTAATAAATGTCCCATTCTATATGCATAATTATAATTATCTTTCACTGCTTGCATATAATCTTTATTAGTCTCACTCTTTAAAGAAGAGTTAAAATAATCACTTAATGGGATGTTTTTTCCTTCAAATTCTACATTAAAATTTGGGTTTTCATTTATCCATTCCATTATACTTTTTTCAAAAGCACTAATAAAACTACTACTCATTATTCCAGTATAACTATCTTGTCCCTGTAATAATTTACTTTCACTTGCATAACCAACCCAATTATTTATATTACCTGTTAACATATGTGGCATTCCTATTTTGGCTATCAATGTAGAATTATCTTTTTCTAATTTAGATAACACAGCCAAAGTATTATCTAACTGTTCAGTAGAACAATATAAAACGATAGAATCTCTTGTACCCATTGCTGCATTACAATTTACTTTGAAATAAAAAGGCACATCCATTTGGCTATATATTTTAATTAAAGCCTTCATCATCTCAGGCAATTCTTTTGCACTAGCATTTATATAAAATCTATGACTTATCTCATTAGGGCCATATCGTTTATTATTTTGCAGTTTCCAAGATTGAAATGTATACCAGCCAAGCTGATTATTATTGATAGAATCCGTCCCATCATTCATTGTTCTATAAGTACCATTTCTTTGGTAAAATTCCCTTATCTGTCCTGCCGTTTGAGATACTTTTTCAAAATCAGAATTTGATGTCTTATTATTAAAATCTGTATTTAATTGATTTTTAAGTAAATTTCTTAAACTTCTAATATTATAATTTATTGTTAAAACTTTAGCCATTTTGACATATTGAGAAACAACTTTTTCAACTAAACTTTCATCAATTTTTAAGCTAACATTTTTAATCAAATTTGCTCTGTTAATTTCCATCAATAATCACTTTTCCTTAATTATTTATTTTTTTCTTTCTTTCCTAAGGTAAGTTTATCATAAATTAAAGTATATTAAAACTAGGGAACTTATTAAATAATTTAAAAAGTCCGAGTTTGTTGTCAATTTGGTGGAGTTAACTAAACTAAAAGCAAACACTTTTAACTTATCAAAAAAACGATGGGTACCCCGGGCGAGATGAATTCTCACATACTAAGTATGCTTACTGGCTATGCCAACACATCGGTATTCCCTCACAAGTATCCCATCTACAAATATGTTATAACACTTATATTGAATGACAATATACAAGTGTGTTTTCTAAATTGACAAATATTCATTTATTTTCAATTAAGTATTTATCAATATTTTCTAATTCCTTTATCTCATTATTATTTTTTAAGATTTCCATTTGATTTCTAGCAGAATCATTAAGTCTTATTAATCTTTCTTTTTGTGATAATCCTAATTTAATAAATTCAGCATTAGAACTTTCTAAATTGTTTA
>CANRQG010000026.1 GCA_947632735.1 uncultured Bacilli bacterium
TTAACAACACCCTTTATTTTGTTTATTTTTTTATGTTAACTACATTATAACAGGTTTGTGTTGTAATGTCTTTTTTTGTATTTTAAAAAGTGGTAAAATTTCTTTCACCACTCCTTAATGTTTAAGAACCTAATTTTGCCTTTTTTTCTTGACAATAGAAATTTAAAATGGTATAGTGCTTAAAAATAGTCGAAGGTAGTAATAATTAAGAAAAAGTGGTGGTAGTATCAGAAGTAAAAGTCATTTAAAAATAATGGTAATTGGAATAATAATCGGGGTAGTAATAGCTGTAGCTATTTCGGTTCTTTCTTCTTATGCTTTAGCAGCAACTTTAGTAAATAGTAAAAATGTTTATTATAGTGATGCTTCAGGGTTAATGGCTGATAATGTGCAAGATGCGATAGATGGAACGTGTACTAAGTTTAGTGATCAGATTACTAATTTGAAAAAAGAAGTTGAAAAGGATGTTTTAAATAAAACTTATCCTATCGGAAGTATTTACATAAGTACTAGTATGTTTTCAGTTAAGGAAGTAGAAGAGGTTATAGGAGGCGAATGGGAAGTTTACGGAACTGGTAAAACTTTAGTAGGAATTGATACGAATCAGACAGAGTTTAATACAATAGATAAAAGTGGCGGAGCTAAAAGTGTTTCCTATACCCCAGCCGGTTCAGTAGGCGGCACAACTTTAACGGCGGAGCAAATCCCAAGTCATATCCATAGTTATGATAAAGCTGGTGCCAATACAGGCTCCCATACCTTAACAATTGCGGAGATACCTAGTCATAATCACGAATTATTACAACAATCTGGAGCCTATATGGGTTATGCTATCGGTAGTGGTCCAACATTTTATGACCTTACCGGTGGTTTTAACTTTGGTTATACCGCTAATACGGGAGGTGGCGGAGGCCACACCCATCCTATTTCTACAGCAAGTACTGCAACTGGAGCAGCAGGTGGAGGAGGTGCTCATAGCCATAGTTTTACAGGTACAGAAGCAACTATAAGTACTTTACAACCATATGTAACTGTTTATATGTATCGAAGAAAAGCTTAATGGAATAATAATTAGCATATACTATTTTGTATATGCTTTTTACGTTTTAATTAAATATTTTTAAGTTTTTAGCACAAACTATTGACAAGTGCTAAAAGTTGTCATACAATACTATTAGCACTCATAAATTAGTAGTGCTAGGAGGTTAATTATTATGCTAACTGATAGACAAGAAAAGGTTTTAAAAATAATAGTTGAAAAATATATAAAAAACCCTATTCCTGTTGGCTCTAAACTAGTGGCTAAAATAATGAAATGTTCTTCTGCTACTATACGTAATGAAATGGGCGTCTTAGAAGATAATGATTTATTAGAAAAAACACATACTTCTTCAGGAAGAATTCCATCTAGTAAAGGATATCGTTATTATGTCGATAATTTGATGGAAATAAAGAAAATGAAAGTTGAAGATATGTTAAAAATTCAAAAGGTTTTTAATAAAGATTTAGCTTTATCAGATGTTATTGAAAAGTCCCTTGAAGTAATTTCTGAAATGATGAATTATACAACTGTTATTTTAGGAAGTAACTCACATCAAAATTTACTTAAGCAGATAGAAGTAGTCCCTATAGATGATATAAGTATGATAGTCATAATTATTACGGATAAAGGACACGTAGAACATAAGCAAATTAAGTTATATGATGTATCTTTAGATGAAATAAAGAAGACCGTTAGTCTAATTAATAATTTAATCTCAGGAACACCAATTGATGAAGTAAGTTCTAAGTTAGAGTATGAAATAAGACCTATAATAGGTAATTATGTAAAACAACACGAACAATTATATAATGCTTTTTATCACGTATTTAATGATTTTACTAGTAATGATGTAAATATTGTTGGAAGAAATAAAATGTTAGAACAGCCAGAATTTAGTAGTAATATTGAAAAAATTAAAAATGTTTTTAATAAGTTAGAGAGTAAAACACTTTTACGTAATATTGAAGAAGATGATGATAATAATATTAAAGTATATATTGGTGATGAAACAAATATTGATAGTGATGTTACCGTTATTAAAACTAAATTCAAAAATGGCTATGAAGAAGGAACTATTGCGATTATTGGCCCTAAACGAATGGAATATGACCGTGTTGTTTCCTTATTAGAATATATGAAAGAAAATATTGAAAGGTAGGTAATTATGGATAATGATAATAAAGTAGAAACCTTACAGGAAGAAAGTACAACTAAGCAAGAAGAAAAGAAAGAAGCTACTTGTACTTGTAATGAAAAAGATGAGAAGCATAAATGTAAGTGTGAAAAGAAGAGTAAAAAAGAAGAAAAGTTAAAAGAAGAACTTACTAAAATGAGTGAAGAAAATAAACATTTAATAGAAAAAGTTCAACTTGCTCAAGCAGAGTTAATTAATTATCGTAAACGTAAGGATGAAGAAACAGCTAATACTTTAAAATATGCTAATCAAGATATAATAATGGAATTGATTCCAATTGTTGATAATTTTGAAAGGGCTATTAAATTAGATGATAATGATTTAACTGATGAGCTTTCAAAATTCTTAGCAGGTTTTAAGATGATGTATGCTTCATTAGTTGATTTATTAAAGAAATTTGGCGTTGAAGAAATTAATCGTGTGGGTGAAAAGTTTGACCCCAACCAAGAGCAAGCTTTAATGACCGATAATGTTCCTGAAATGGAAGATGATATCGTTATTGAAGTATTATTAAAAGGTTATAAATATAAGGGTAGAGTCATTAGACCTGCCTCAGTTAAAATAAATCAAATATAAAAAAGAAATGGAGAGATAAAAAATGAGTAAAATAATAGGTATTGATTTAGGTACAACAAATTCTTGTGCTGCTGTACTAGAAGCAGGAGCACCAAAGGTAATTCCAAATCCGGAAGGAGGAAGAACTACTCCATCAGTAGTTGCTTTTAAGAAGGGTGAAAGAATAGTAGGAGAAGCTGCTAAAAGACAAGCTTTAACAAATCCTAATACAGTTTCATCTATTAAAAGATTAATGGGTACTGATGAAAAAGTTAAATTAGAAGATAAGAAGTATACACCAGAAGAGATTTCAGCAATGATTTTATCTTATATTAAAGATTATGCTGAAAGTTATTTAGGTGAAAAAGTTACTAAAGCTGTTATTACAGTTCCAGCTTACTTTAACGATTCACAACGTCAAGCTACGAAGAATGCTGGTAAAATTGCTGGTTTAGAGGTAGAAAGAATTATTAATGAACCAACGGCTGCAGCACTTTCATATGGTCTTGATAAGGAAAATGGTCAAACTATTTTAGTATATGACTTAGGTGGAGGTACTTTTGATGTATCTATTCTAGAAATAGGTGATGGTGTCTTTGAAGTTAAAGCTACTAATGGTAATAACCATTTAGGTGGTGATGATTTTGACCAAAGAATTATTGATTATATTGTTAAAGAATTTAAAAAGGAAAATGATATTGATTTAACTGATGATAAGATGGCTATGCAACGTCTTAAAGAAGTTGCTGAAAAAGCTAAAAAAGATTTATCAGGAATGGTTTCAACCCAAATATCAGCTCCATTTATTGCTAAAGGAGATGACGGTGAACCACTTCATATTGATATGACATTAACACGTGCTAAGTTTGAAGATTTAATTTCTGATTTAGTAGAAAGTACTATCGAACCAGTTCAAAAGGCTTTAAAAGATGCTAAAATGAGTAAAAAAGATATTGATAAAGTTATTTTAGTTGGTGGTTCTACTCGTGTACCTATGGTTTATGATTTAATCACTAAAGAATTAGGTAAAGAGCCATCTCGTGAAGTTAACCCTGATGAAGTTGTTGCGATGGGTGCCGCTATTCAAGGTGGGGTATTAACTGGAGATGTTAATGATATTGTCTTACTAGATGTAACACCATTATCACTTGGTATTGAGACTTTAGGTGGGGTTATGACAACATTAATTCCACGTAATACGACTATTCCAACTTCAAAATCTGAAATATTCTCAACGGCTGCTGATAATCAACCAGGAGTTGAGGTTCACGTATTACAGGGTGAAAGACCTATGGCTAACGATAATAAGACTTTAGGTAGATTCCAATTAACTAATATTCCACCAGCACCACGTGGTGTACCACAAATCGAAGTTAAATTTGATATTGATGCTAACGGTATTGTTAATGTTACTGCTAAAGATTTAGGTACTAATAAGGAGCAATCTATTACAATTACTTCAAGTACTAATTTAACAGATGAAGAAATAGAAAAGATGCGTAAAGAAGCTGAAGAAAATAAAGAAGCTGATGAGAAACGTAAAGAAGAAGCTGAAGTTAAAAATGAAGCTGAACAAATGGTTTTCCAAACCGAAAAAGCTCTTAAAGACTTAGGTGATAAAGCTGATAAGAAAGAAAAAGAAGAAGCTGAAGATTTAATAAGTGATTTGAAAAAAGCCTTAGAAAAAGGTGATATTGATGATATTAAAGAAAAGAAAGATAAGCTTCAAGAAAAAGCAATGGCTTTAGCTACTAAAGTTTATGAACAAGCTGCTAAAGAAAGACAAGATGAAGAGGGTAGTGCTGAAGAAGACAAAAAGAGCAAAAAAAGCAAAAAGAAAGATGACGATGTAGAAGAAGCAGATGTTGAAGAAGAATAATTTTTAAGTAGTCCTTTATTGGACTACTTATTCCATTAAAATGCAAAGGAAGTGAATATTTTGGCAACTAAAAGAGATTATTACGAAGTCCTAGGTGTTTCCAAAAATGCAACAGCAGATGAGATAAAAAGCGCTTTTCGAAAGAAAGCTAAAGAGTTTCATCCTGATTTAAATAAAGATGACCCAACGGCTGCTGATAAGTTTAAAGAAGCTCAAGAAGCATATTCTGTATTATCTGATGATAGTAAAAGAAAAATGTATGACCAATATGGTCACGCTGGTGTCGATCAGGCAACTGGGGCTAGTGGTTTTTCAGGCTTTGGTGGAGGCTTCAATACTAGTGATTTTGATTTTGGCGACATTTTCGATACTATCTTTGGTAATGGCGGAGGCTTTAGTGGTTTTTCAGGTTTTGGTAACTCCCACTCTAGAGCAACTAGAGGTAGTGATGTTTTAATGCGAATGGACTTAGACTTTGATGAAGCTATTTATGGTACTGAAAAAAAGTTTTCACTTGATGTAGTAGAAGAATGTGATGAATGTCACGGTCGAGGTGGCTTCGATAAAGAAGAATGTCGTACTTGCCACGGTAAAGGAACGATAACAACTGAGCAACATACAATATTAGGCTCTTTTATGTCACAAAGCACTTGTTCTGAGTGTGGCGGCAGAGGCTATACATATAAGCGTAAATGTAGTGAATGTAACGGAAAAGGACGTATTAAAAAGAAAAAGAATTTAACTATTAATATTCCAGCTGGTATAAAAACGGGTGACCGTCAAAGAATTAGTGGTAAAGGTAATCCTGGCACTAATGGGGGAGAAAATGGTGACTTATATATCGAATTTGTTACTGGGGAACATAAATATTTTATCCGTGATAATGATGATATTTATTTAGAAGTTCCACTTACTTTGACAGAAGCTATTTTAGGGGTTAAAAAGACCATACCAACGCTTTATGGTAATTTAAAACTAAATGTTGGAGCTGGGACTAATAGTGGCGATAAACAGCGTATTAGAGGTAAAGGTGTCGATAATAAATATAATCATCATAAAGGGGATATGTATGTTGTTTTTAAAGTCTATACTCCAACTAAGCTATCTAGAGAGCAAAAGAGTTTAATTGAAAAACTAGATGATACTAACTTAGAAACTGATGAAATAAAAGAATTTGCTAAGTTTGTTCGTAATAATGATTAGAAGAGTTCATTCTTCTTTTCTTTTTTCTTTACTTTTTACTGTGATTTAGTTTATAATCATAATAGAGGTGAAGTATATGAATAAAACAAAGAAGAAAAAAATAACTAAAGTAAGTAATGATACATCAGCAATTTTAATTGTTGCAGCTATGATTTTAGTAATTGCTATCGGAATAGGTAGTATTATATTTGGCAAAATTAATAAGAATGATAACGATGATAAAAAAACAACTAATAGTGATATTGTTGATGATTTACCAGAAAATTTTAAATAAAAAGATATTTGTATTTCGAAAAATAGTTATTAAAGACTATTTTTCTTTTCAATTAACTTTATTAATGATAAAATAAGTCTAGAAGAAAATTGTTAAAATAGGGAGGTTTAATAATGACAAAAGGTGATATGTATACCAAAGAAATTTTAAAAAGAATATTAGAAGAGGGTTGTTTAGATGAAAATCCACGTCCACATTATTCTGATGACGTGCCAGCTCACACTTTGAGTGTTAATCACGGTATGTGTACGTATGATTTAACTAAAGGTGAGACGCCAATGATAACACTTAGGCCTATTGCTATAAAGAGTGCTATTGGAGAATTATTATGGATATATCAAGACCAATCTAATGACTTGGAAGTTTTAAAAGATAAGTATAATGTTACTTGGTGGGATGAATGGGATATTGGTAATAGAACTATTGGGGCAGTTTATGGTGAAACGGTTAGAAGACATAATTCGGTTGCTAATTTGCTAAAAGGCTTAAAAGAAAATCCTGATAGTAGAAGACATATGATATCGTTATGGCAAGAAGATGATTTTAAAGAAAAACACGGTCTAAAGCCTTGTGCGTTCTTAACTCAATGGAATATTCGTCACGGAAAAGATGGAATTGATTATTTGGATATGTGTCTAACACAAAGGTCATGTGATTTTGCTACTGCAGGTTGTATTAATCAAATGCAATATCTAGTATTTCAATATATGGTCGCAAGACATCTTAACTTAACACCTGGTCGTTTTACCTGGTTCTATGATAATATTCAAATTTATGATAGACATATTGAGCAAGCTAAAGAGTTAATTGAGAGAGAAAGTGTATCTTGTAATCCGAAAATAGAATTAAATCCTGATGTTACAAATTTTTATGATTTTACTCCTAATGATGTAACTATTAAAGATTATCCTAAACAATTAATAAAGACTAAAAATCCGCAATTAACTTTTGATTTAGGTATTTAATTATGGATAATTTAAGCATAGTTGCGGCAATTGGTAAGAATAGAGAATTAGGAAAAGATAATCAATTATTATGGAAAATACCCGAAGATTTAGCTTTTTTTAAAGATTTAACTTGGAATAAAAATATTATTATGGGGAGAAAGACTTTTTATTCATTACCTAAAAAATTAAGTAAAAGAAAACATATTGTAATTACAAAGCAAAACATTAAACTAGATGATGACATCTTAGTGTTTCATAATATAAATGATTTACTAAATTATTGTGAGCTAGTTCCAGAAGAATTTTATGTTATCGGTGGTGCGAGTATTTATTCAGCATTAATTGATTATGTATCTAAAATGTATCTTACTGAAATTAATGCATCTAGTAGTGCTGATGCTTATTTTCCAAAGTTTAATGAAAATGAATGGGATAAAAGAGTACTAACTTCTAAACATTATCAAGATATTAATTATAAAAGATTAGTATATAAAAGATGCCATTAAAACATAAAAAGATAGATTACAATAAAGAAAACCTCATATGAGGTTTTTTAATATATTAAGGTATGTAGAATTCTATCGGTATTTTTAAAGTTAAACTTAGCGATTTCTTTTAATTTATCTTCTCCATACTTTTCAACTATTTCTTCACCAATTTTATCAACTTCACTACCAGCTCCTTTAGGTAAAGGGATATGAAGAGTATCACTTAGTTTATTAAATTCTTTTAAGAATAAATATCTACTAATTATGGAAGCTGATGCTACTGCTAAATTCTTATCTTCAGCTTTAGTCATAAAAGTAATATTTCTTTGAATATTTTGAATACCATTCAAATATTCATAATAGCGTTTTTCTCTAGCAAATTCATCAACAATGATATAGTCATATTTCGGCTTTTCTTCGGTTACTAATTGATAAAGTACTTTATTATGCATAATTGATTTTATTTTATTCATATTTATATCTTTGCTATACTTTTCATTATATTCTTGATTAGTTAAAATAGTACTACGATATTTAACTTTTTTAGCTACTTCAGGCGCAATTTTTAAAATCTTTTTATCATCGATTTTCTTAGAGTCACCAACCCCCAATTTTTCTAGGAAAGGGATATCTTCTTTTTTGACGTAGCAAGCTGTTACAACAATAGGTCCAAAGTAATCACCAGTTCCTACTTCATCTGAACCAACACTAGAACATTCATAGTATTTTTGTTCAAGCTTTTTCTTTTCTTGCTTTTTTTCTTTAGTATCTTCTAAAGCAACACCCCACATAGCGGCATCAACATCAGCACTTACTCCCTGGAACATAACTTTACCAGAGGTATACATAGTAATTACAGTATCTTCTTCTTGAGCTTGGAAGACAACATAAGGAATAACTTTATCGCGCATTTTATCTTTATAATATTCAAGCATTTTCTCTTTTATTTCATCATTTACTTTAATAACTATATTCATAAATTCTCCTTTAAATGTTAGTTAAGTTTATTATAGCATATTTCTTCGAAATAAGTTATAATTAAATAAATGGTGATAAGTATATGAATGTTTTAGATATTGGAATTATATTAATCTTAATAATGTGTTTTATAGTTGGCTTTAAAAAAGGGGCCATAAAAGAGGGTATTTCGTTAGTAGGAATAGTATTAGTTTTTATAATATCCTTTTATTTAATGAAACCAATAGGTAACTTTTTATGTATTAATTTGCCCTTTCTTAATTTCTCAGGTAGTATAGAAAAAATTCAAGCTCTTAATATAATTATTTATCAGTTTATTGCTTTTATCTTGATATTTTCTTTGTTTATAGGTTTATATGCTTTTTTAATTAAAGTATCAGGTATATTAGAAAAGTTAGTTGACTTGACAATTATTTTACTACTACCTAGTAAAATAATTGGCGGGATTATTTCTTTTGTGGTTGGTTATTTAATTATTTTTATACTTCTTTTGATGCCTTTTAATAGAGGAACATTATATGAAAGTAGTAAAATAACATCTTTTATACTTGATAAAACGCCTGTATTAGCCAAGCAAACTAAAAATATTAAGACTTGTATTGATGAGGTATATAATTTAGATAATAAGTTAGATACTGATGAAGCAAACCAATATACAGTTGAACTATTGTTAAAGTATAAAATTGTCGATAAAGAAACAGTTGAAAAATTAATAAATAAAAAGAAACTAACAAATATTAATATAGGAAGGTAGGAGAGATTATGATAGAATTAGAAAAAGAACAAGATTTTAAAAATTTAATTAAGGAGGGGTTAGTATTAGTAGATTTTAATGCTGTTTGGTGTGGACCTTGTAGGAATTTTAAACCAATATTAATAGAATTTGCTAAAGAACATAAGGAAATTAAGGTTATTTCTATTGATGTTGATTCATATGAAAATTTAAGTAGAGAATATGGTGTTATGAGTATTCCTAATATAAAACTATTTAAAGATGGTAACCTTATAAAAGAAACGGTTGGTTTTATGCCTAAAGATGAATTAGAAGAATTTGTTAAGTAAGTCTACTTAGCTTTATAAATAATTCAGCTCTTTTTAGAGTTGTTTTTTTCACGAAAAAAAAAGAGGTTAGTCCTCTTTATCGATATAAAAGTTGGGCTTTAAAGTTTTTAATAATCTTTTTCCTACCTCTGATGGTTTTTCGTCTTTAACTTTAGATGCCGCTGAAAGAATACTACCGCCACCGCCAAATTCTTCCATTATCGCACCTGCATTTAAATTACCTTTACTACGAGCGCTAATTGAAACTATATTATTTCCAATATTCCCGATAGCAAAAGAAGCATCAACACGATATTTTAAACAACTGTCAGCAGCTTTGGCCAAATCTTCACAGCTATATTTTTTATTATCTTCACCAATTAAACAGGCTATTGTATAGCTAAACATATTCATTCTATTAGAAACTAAGTCTTGTATCTTTTGATTATTATTATAGTCTTCCATAAATAAATCATTTACTTTATCTATATCAGCATTATTTTCAACCAAACGTCCAGCCCATTTATGCGTTTCATTATTAGAACCTTTTTTAGTTAGACCGTTACTATCTAGCCAAATTCCCGCATAAAGATAAGTTGCTATCTCTTTACTAAATTTAGTTCTTGATAAGAAAAGCATTTTCGTTATTATTTCACAAGCGCTAGAATATTCGGAGAAAATGAAACTATCTTTTGCTTTAATTGTTGTATGACCAAAAGGATGATGGTCTATTTCAATTATTTTTTCAGAAGCTATTTTTTTGTTGATAATATCTTCTTCTATTGGAATTAATGCTTGCTGCGAAGTATCAGTTAATATTAATAAGTTACTATCTTTATCAAACTTCTTTTTATAGTCTTCATATGTTATTACATTAAAACCTTTAGTAGTTATTTCTTTTAAAATAGTTTGGACACCAGGGTCAAGTGTAGTAGTACTATCATCGATTAAAATATTAACTTCTTTTTTCTGTCTTAAAACTAAAATATATAGAGCAATAGCTGAGCCTATCGCATCAAAGTCAACTCGCTTATGAGGCACTATAGTAACACTAGATACTTCAGCTAATTTTTTATCAATAGTTTGTTTTAGTCTTTTTATTCTGTCATCGTCTAAATTATTGGCCATATTGCACATTGCACTTCCTTGAAATAATATTATAAATCTTTTTTTTAAGTTGTCAATTGTTGTTTTTTAAAAAAAATAATATTATAATTATATTATATGATTGAAGTGATGTTTTGATGAAAATTGAGTTCGCAATTGAAGATTTTATAAACTATTGTATCTTTGAAAAAGGCCTTTCTGATAAGACAAAATTATCTTATCAAAATGATTTAGATGTTTATCGAGAGTTTCTTAATAATAAAGGCATTTTTAATGTTGAAAAGATAAAAAGTGATGATATAAAAGAATTTTTAAAAAAAAGAAATGTCGAAGCAACGACAACTATTGCTCACAACTTAACAGTTATTAAAAATTTTCATAAATACTTATTCAGACAAAAAATTGTTACAACGGATGTGGCTTCTTATATTGAACGACCAAAGTTACGAAAATCTTTACCTAAGGCTTTAACTATCGAAGAAGTTGATAAATTATTAGATATTGACTTAAGAACACCATTTGACTATCGTAATAAAGCTATGTTAGAATTGATGTATGGATGTGGTCTCAGAGTAAGTGAAATTATTAATTTAGAGGTAAATGATATTGATATGATAAATGCCTTTGTCCGTGTCTTTGGTAAAGGTAATAAAGAAAGACTTGTGCCATTAGGTGAATATGCCATTATTTATTTAAGAAAATACTTAGAAGTTAGAGATAGCTTTTTAAAAAATAAAAGTAGTGATAAGTTATTTTTAAATAATCACAGTATGCCAATGTCAAGACAGGGTTTTTTTAAGAATCTTAAGAAAATACTTAAAGAAAAAGGCCTTAATAGTGATATCTCACCTCATACGTTACGCCATTCTTTTGCGACACATTTAATAAATAGGGGAGCAGATCTTCGAAGTATCCAGGAAATGTTAGGTCACGCCGATATTTCTACTACCAAGATTTATACAGAAGTAAGTGATGCTAAGGTTGTTGAAGATTACAAGAAATATCATCCACGAAGTACTAAATAAGGAGATTTTATATGAAATTTAAAAGAATATTTTTAATGGTTTTAGATTCTCTTGGAGTAGGGGAAACAGTTGACGCTATTAACTTTCAAGATAATGGCGCTAATACATTAAAGCACGTTAATGAAAAATGTGATTTATTTATTCCTAATTTAAAAAAGATAGGCTTTTTAGATACTATTAATATGAATGATGATGAAAATGTTGAAGCATATTATACAATTGCTAAGCCAATTAATGCTGGTAAGGATACTTTAAATGGTCATTATGAGATGGTAGGAATAAAAAATGATATTCCTTTTAAGACTTTTAATAATGGCTTTGTTTTTGAAATATTAAATGGCATTGAGCTAGTTACAGGTAGAAAAGTAATAGGTAATAAATGTTGCAATGACAATAGTATTATCGCAGAACTTGGAGAAAGACAAATAAACTATGGTTCACTAATTATCTATACTTCAGCTGATTCTGATTTACAAGTAGCGGCTCACGAAGATAGTATACCTATTAGTACTTTATATCAATATTGTGAGAAGATTAGAGCTCTAACTTTGGAGGAAGATTGGCGTATTGGACGAATAATTGCTAGACCTTTTACAGGAACACCAGGTAAATATAAGTTGATTAATAGTGGTCGAAGAGATTACGCTATTAAACCGCCTAAAAGGACAGTGTTAGATAATTTGCTTGAAAATAATTATAATGTAATTGGTATAGGTAAAATCAATGATATTTTTGATGGACAGGGGATAAATAAAAATATTAAAGCTACTAATAATATGGAAGCTATAAATAAATTAACTGATATAATGGATAAGAATTTTACGGGTCTTTGTATGGTTAATTTAGCTGATTTTGACTCTTTATATGGCCATACACGTGATGTTTTAGGCTATGGACGCGCTATTGAAGAATTAGATGTAGAAATACCTATTATCTTGAATAAGTTAGAATTAGATGATTTACTTATTATTACAGCTGACCACGGAAATGACCCTACTTTTAAGGGTAATGACCATACGAGAGAGAATGTACCAATAATTATGTATAGTCGTAATTTTAAAGAGCCTAAGCGTTTGAAACCTTTTGAGACACTAGCTAATATTGGCGCAACTATAGCAGATAATTTTGATGTTGAAGCCCCAGAAATTGGTGAAAGCATTTTAGAAGAATTAATATAAAAGAGTAGGGGTAGAGTAGAAAAAGAGGGTATTTCCCCTCTTCTTTCTTTATAGTTCTGAAGTTACTTCATAAACATTGTCAGTAATGGGACTTCCAGTATTTTCAAAGCTTTGACAAACTGTTTCTTTTGAACTAAGGCATTGTTTATTATTACAAGTACAAGATACTTGGATAGTTTTTAAGCAACAAGTCCCCTCTTCCTTATTATTGTAGTTGCAACTTTCTACATTACACATTATTTTATCGTTCATATACTAATTCCTCCTTTATTATTAGTTTGGCTAATTAGAAAGAATTAATGCCAAAAAATTGAAGTTAATTTTAAGCGATTTTTAATTTAAAAGATGGATAGTTGTTAAGCTAAATCGCTGAAAATGCATTTTTGAATTTTTAATAGAAGTAGAGGAGTATAATAGTTTAAGCGATTAGTTATATTATTATAAGATTATAAGATTATAAGAAATATAAATTAAGTAAGTGATTTAGATTAAGATTAAGGTATGTAAATTGATTTAAATCTAATCTGATTCACTTTGATTATAAAATAATAGGTAATGAAATATTTTAATTTACTTAGCTTAAATAAATATGATATAGGTAGTAGAGTAGTAATTTTAATTTGTGAATTATATTAAGAAGTTAACATAACATAAATTATAGGAAGTTGATTAAAATCTTCGCATATCCTTATGTAGCAATGATAACTTAATACTATATAAATTAGTAAGAAGTTATAGGAAGTTGATTTACACACTTTTAAGGCTCTCTTACATCTATATTTAAGATACTCTAAATAATTATTAAGAAAAACAAAAGCTGTGTCTAGAACACAGTTTAATATAATTAATAAATAATAAACGAAACGAAAAATAGAAGTTTTAAAATATCTAGGAGAGACATTTAGTAGTTATATTTATATTTGCATTAATATTAACTAAAACAATAATACTAATAATAAATAAACAATAGATAGTCTAAAAACAATAATTAGGATGAAGCTACTACCACTAAATTAGATAATAACAAAGATAAAAATAAAAGGCCAATAAAGCCTTTTTTAACTTATAAACTATAACCTCTACTCTATTAATTATGCTGTTCTTTGATACATATAAGCTGTTATATAAGGTTGAAGATTATTATGTGGCTGAGAACCACCGGTAGTACCTGTTTTTACGGAATTTACAACATTTAGGTTACCAACATATAAAGAGCCAATATCAAAAGCTGCCAGTGTTCCAGTATTTCCAGAATTCCAAGGTGCTACCACAGTTTCGTTAACATAGAGACCTCTATGCATATGACTTGGCATTTCACTTTCTATTAAAGTGTGATTATACTCACCAGATGATTCTCCAATTTTAAATGTTTTACTTGTTTTGCCATCATTACCTGTTCCTGCTCCAATTAATGTTCTTCCAGCTCCGTAAACTTGCCAAGTTCCACCTAATGCCTCCCCTACTTTTTCTTTAGTATCAAGACTTGTACTTATATAAATACTCCCTACGGGATACATTTCTTTTAATACTCCACTTTTAAAACTATCTAGTTTATCACTAAATTTAATACAAGTAGCGTCTATCGCATCTTGGACATTATTAAAGCCTAAACCAGAGTTATCTTCATAATAAACATCCTTACTATTTACTAGTGTTTCTGCGACTACATTAGTTACTAGTGATATTACTATAATTAGTATTATATTTGCTAAAAGCTTTTTATTTAAATCCTTTTTTCGCATATATCTCACTCTCCTTTTAAAGTTAATATACTCTATATGACATTCTTGCCGTTACTATAATTATATATTTATACGGCATAAATGTCAATAATTAAAACGACACTACTGCCGTTTATTTTTTCTTTATAGATGTGAAATAATGAGAAAAAGAGGTGGTAGAATGTTTAAAAAGTATCGTGAATTAAGAGGATATACACAATTAGAGTTAGCTGAATTAGTAGACAAAGATGTCAGGACAATTCAAAGAATAGAGAATAATGAAACTGTACCTACACTAGAAAGTTTTAAAAAGCTAGTTAAAGCTTTGAAGATAGAAGATAAAGATATCTTAAACTACATAAAGGAGAAAAAATAAAGGAATAGGCAATTACTTGTTTATTCCTTTATTGATTATTATACTTTTCTAGATTGTATCTCAGCTATTTTTTCAAATACTTCTTTAGCATTATCTTCATTTATTTCTGTAAAGCCTAATTCTTTTAATGCTTGAACTTTTATAGTATTAAGCTCTTGTGTTCTAGATAGTTTTTCTTCTTTCTTTTGCTCAATATTTTGAACAAACCTTTTATGTGATTCACTTAATTTATTTTTAGAAGCGCCACCATTATTGTATAGTGTCATAGCACTAAAGATAATACTTTCAAAAATGAATTGTTTATCTTTATTAAAATTAAATTCCATTGGGTCAGTAAAACCTAATGATTTAGACATATAAGCTAAGATATATTTTAATTCTTCAGTAGTTTCCATTGATTGTAAAAAATGATATAAATATAAGAAAGTATTATATGACTCTTTTGTTTTATCATTAGAAAGCTTTTCTTTTAGAATATTTATTATATCAGATAATAATTCTTGTTCTTTTTTATTAAAGCCTTTTAAATCAGCTAAGACTTCTTTATTAGAAGAGTCTTTTACGCCATCATTTAGCCTATTTTCTACTTCAATTATGTATTCTCCTGTTATTTTTATTTTACTTAGTTCACCAATACTTTCAATATTTAGTAAACTTAATAGTTTAGCAGCCTTTTCTTTAGGCCAATCATTAATATTATCAATTGCTAAATAGTTGTATAACATTTGCCTAGATACACCTAAATATTTAGCTAAGCGCACTTTACTTATTCCTAGTTCGGCAAATACTTTGTTTAATTCTTTCATATGTTACCCTCCTAATATAATTATAGTTAATTAAACGTAAATAATCAAGTGTAAATTGACAGTTTTTATAATAAAATGCTTTAGAGGGTTATTTTAAACTTCTATTTATCGAAAAAAGTCTTATATTATAATACTATAAAGCTCTTTATAATACTAAAAATCTTATATTTAATTTTGAAAATCTCATATTATGGTTCTAGAAATAAATTAATTTGATAATTTTAGGTATTACGAAAGATTCACAAATACTTGATACTAAGGAAATAAAGAAAGTGAAAACAAAGATTTTTAAGTATCTTTTTACAATTACTTTTCTATTATAATCTTTTTTACGAAAAAAATAATTAAAAAGCATAATAGAAAAGCTTAAAGCATAATAAGTTAAAAAGAAACAAACAATTAAATTAAGAAATAGAGGAAAAGAGTAGAAAGTCGCAAACAGTAGTCCTTTTAAACCTTTATTATAAATAATACTAGTAAAGGTAAAAGAGAAAAGGAAACATTTAAAAATAAAGATTAGAAAAATAAAAATTATACCTATTAAAGAAATACCTAAGAGCCAAATTAAAGAATTTGTTAGAGTATTACTAATAGTTGTTTTAAAAAAAGTTGTTTGATATTTAAGAGTATTATTTTTTATAGCCATTAAATAATTATTAGTGTTTTCTTTTATTATGGCTTTATTTTCATTATTTAAAATAGTTATATAGAAAAAGCCTAGAAGAAGAAAGATTATAGCTAGTAGTATGAGAAGTGTTAAGAGTTTATTGTGTTTAATTTTTTGAAATACTTTTTTCATCATATCACCTACTCTATCATATTAATTTAAATTAGCTAATATACTTTAAAGCAATTTACTTTTTCTGACAAATAATTTATAATTATATTAGTGAGGTGACTAAATTTTGAGTGATAGAGTTATAAAGATAGTAGCGATTATTATGGTAATTGCTATGATAGCTGGGTTTTTAAGCGTATTATTATTCATTTAAAAAGAAAGCACTTTTATTTGCTTTCTTTATTTATGTAACCTTCTATTTCAGGTATTATTTCATCTATCATATCAGTATTAAAATTATATTTATTAACAATATCATTTATTCTATGATTATCATTGGCAAGATAAAGCATAAGTATGCCAGCAATACGGTTTAAAGTATAGTTATTTAGAGCAGCCATATCTTTATTATCAATATTATATTTTCTAGCAATATCAAGTATTGGTCCATAACCATATAAATAATTAGTTAATGAATTACTTATGGTATTTATATCTTTATTTTTATCAGTAATGTGTATTTTTGTCCAAACTTTCATCTATCAACACTTCCCTTATGGCTTTATATAATAGCACAAAGAGAGAAAAAAAGAAAGCCTAAAAGCTTTTTAAATAAGAATTATTTTCTTTTT
>CANRQG010000027.1 GCA_947632735.1 uncultured Bacilli bacterium
TAAATTATATTTTAGAATTTTTCATTATTCAAGATATAATTCTTAATTTTTTTTATGAATAGTATATCTGGTATTTTTGAAAGAAAGTTAAGGCTCAAATTTTTAACTTACTATATTTTACTATTAATAATTTAATGTTTTTTTGTTTTGATAAACAGATAAATCTACTGGTTTATAAAAACAATATTCCTTTTTATTCATATACATATATAGCATCAAACCATAACATTGTAATTTTAAATACAGGAATACTGGCTGTATAGCCAGTATCAAATTGTAAAAAACTAGTTAAATATATTAAATCATAATTATTCAATAACAATTCTTATCTCATATATAGTTATAGTTAATAATATTTTTACTCACATAATTTTGTTGAATTAAATAAAAAATAATATATAGTTCATCAATTAACAGTATTACTTAGAATATTTAATATAATACTTAAATTTAAGAATATATTAATGTCTTTTCAATAATTTAGGTATATTTTTTATGGTGTGATAATTTGTTTTTAATAAGTATAAGAAAGCTAGACAAAAAATAGTGACATTTAAAAATGAATTGTTTAATTCATATGAAATATAACTGCATAAAAATATTATTGAGAAAAGTATAATAGATTTTATATTTAAAGTATAACTAACATATTTTTTACTGTCAAAATATCTGTAAATAGCCATAGAAAAATAGGCAATTAGAGTAGATAAACAGGCTGCATATAAACCAATAAATTTAATTAATAGGAGATGCACAGTAAGATTAATTATAGCAGATATTATTGTTGTGTTAGCAATCTCTCTAGTCTTTTTCTTGGCCACATAAATTCCACCAATTAAATTTGTTAGAACATTCCAAATATCAGCGTATAACAAAATAGGAACGTATGAATATGAGGTTATATACTTTTTACCAATTAATATATTAAACACAAATGGTAAACTGATTATAATAAGTAATGACAGCGATGAAAAAAACATCAACAGCTGATTTATCATTGTTGAAAAAAATTTTTCCTTGTCCACATCATTTATATGTAATATTGCTGTTTCTTGCCATGACATATTAAAAATTGAATATATTCCATTTAAAATATTTGAAAATTTACATGATACAGTATATATTCCGTTATAAGCTATACCCAAAAATTTAGATATTATTGTCCTATCAGAAACATTTACTATCCACCAAGATAATGTATTTGGAATCATTGGTAATGTATATCTTAATATATCCATAATTAATTTTTTTTCAAATAATTTAATTCTTATTCTTTTATGTAAATTAGTTTTAATAATTACATAAAAAATACAAAATAAGTTTGCTACTGAAGAAGATATTAGTATGCTATCAGCTCCACATTTGAAAAAAACTATTAATAAAATGTTTAGAGACAAAATAATTATTCCTGTGATTATACTAGCAATAGAATAATCTTTTGTCTTACCAAGTCCTCTTAATATTTGGAGAACATTATTAGATATCATCAATACTATTAAATTGATAATAACTAATTTTATATATTTTAATTTTATAAAATAAAATATGAAAAAACTTAATAAAACGGTTAATAATGTACATAGCATCATTACTATAATTATATTGCTTAAAATTTTATTTGTTTCTTTCTCATTATTTCGCTTATCAACTAAAAATCTGAATAAAGCACTATCAAGTCTTAAAGTTAAAATTGGTACAAATAAGGTTATATAAGTTTGATATAAGTCTACCAAACCATAATCTTCTGTTAATAAGTATCTGGTAAACAACGGTAAAAGCAAAAGAGACATAAATTGAGTAGCAAATTTGCCAATAAACAAAATGATTGTATTTGTAATAAATTCTTTATTTCTATTCATAGATAGTTCATCCTATTTATTGATTTTTTCTCTTAAAATTGTTGATGAAACTCTTTTAGTATACGGAAAATAAATTACATCAACACCAAACTGGTTTAGCTTTTTTTCTGATTTATTAAATATTTCAGATCCTTTCCAATCATCACCAACAAACATTACGTCAAATTTATACTTTTCATAAGCTGAAACTTTATCTTTATCAAATTGTGGTACAACTTTATCAACATATTTTATAGCTTCAACGATTTTCATTCTATCTTCAAAAGGTATTATAGGCATTTTATTTTTTGCCTTTTGTACAAGTTCATCAGTACTTACACCAACAATTAAGTATTCACATTGCTCTTTTGCTCTTCTTAAAATATTTAAATGTCCAATATGAAACATATCAAAAACCCCTGTAGTATAACCTATTTTATATTTTTTCATTTTTCCTCATCTCCAATTAAGCGGTAATATTTTAATATTCTTTCTGATGAATTGCCATCTAAATGTTCGTGAATTTTTTTACAAAGTTTTCTTCTTTGATTAAAATATAAATCTCTCTTTTCACAAACATCATCAATAAATTTTAAGAAATTATTCTCATTAAATATTTTAAAACCCGGCATCAATTCTAAAGGATTATCAACTAAAAAACCTCTACCATTTTTAAAGTTGTCATAATCATTGAGTTCAAAGCCAATTGGTTTATCACACAATAAATAATCCATATACACTGAAGAAAAGTCAGTAATTAATGCATCACTTTTTCCCATTAAAGAATATAAATCAATGTTTTTCTGAATTAACTCTTCATTTGTCATCATCAAAATATTTGAATACGATTTTTTCATAACATAATTCATATCTTGTGATGGATGGAACTTAATTATCATTAAGCAAGAATGCTCCTTAAGTTTAATATTAATTTTGTTAAGTGTCTGATCATTCAATAAGCTAATATCGTTTTTTGTATCAAACTTAAAATCATTACGATTAACATTTTTAAAACTAATATGTTTAAAGGTTGGTAACCATAGAATAAGCTTTTCAAAGCTATATTTTCTTAAAAAATTATCTATTTTTACATCTTTCGCAAAAAGATAATCATTTCTAGGAAAACCTAAATTTAATGAAATATCTTTTCCACCACCAAAAGTTTTACATCTTAATGAAGCAGCAAAATCAGACGTACAAATAATATTTGTATTTAAATAGGGATTCCAAAATAAACCTCTTGTATCTTTAATAGGAGTACCATGGGTTAGGAAAACTTTTATTTGACCTTTTCCTTTTCTTAACCCAATAAGAAGGTGGGTATAAAAACAATACTTTGCAGTACAACAATAGTACATTCTTTTCAGAGAAAAACTTCTATGATTTTTGCTCTTATAAATAAATTGCACATTTTGGTATTTACCATATTTTTTCTTGGCTAAGGCCATATCTTCTACTATCCAAATAATTTTATATTCTTCATTAATTCTCTTTTCTAAGCACTTTAAGAACAATGCTTTTGAATTATCTTTTATTTCCGAGTTACTTTCAAAAATTATCATTTTTTTCTTTAATGGAAATAGACTAAATATACATATAATTAAATTTTTTATTAAATTTATTAACATATTAAACCATCCTTTTAGAAGTAAATGAGTTCACTTCATATGCAAACATAAAAATTAAGAACATCATATTTAAGGTGTTAAGATGAATTGGCGTCGCAAACCACAAAATAAAATATCCACATAATGTATAGCTTAAAATTTTACTTGCCCACGTCTTATTATTTCTTAGTTTTTTAAATATCAAAAATAAGCACAAGAATAAATCTATTACCAATACAATTCCACCCATATAAAAGAAATCTAACATATAATTATGGCAAGAGTTAGGATGAGATATTTTACTACGTTTTAATATTTCATTTTCATAGCCATATCCTATAAAAGGTGATTTTTTAATCCATTTAAGAGCTTTATCCCAAATATAGGTTCTATATGTAAAATCTAGGGATTTATGTAGTATTCCTACAATTAACCATTCAAACTTTTCTTGTAATCTATAAATTATAATTAAAATACAACTGGATAAATAAATAGCAAAAAAATTAAATGCATTTAATATTTTTGGTATTATTTTTCCTGTAGGTAGCATCAGTGAAAAAACCAGAAATGCTACGACTAATATTGCATTAGCAGACCACGTTAAAATAACAGTAAAAATTGCAATTACAAATAAAATAAAACTTGAAAAAGTATTTTTTTTACTATTCATAAAATTTAAAAGCATTCTAGAGCAAATTGCTGGAATTATATATTCTATTGAATTATTTCTATGTCCTAAGAAAAAATGAGCATTTTCATTTCCAATAGTTAAATATAGTCCTTTAGGGAAAATAACTATTGTCAAAAAATTTATAAAAATTATTATTTCTAAATAAAATGAGAAAGTTTGCAAAAATATATGTCTTGAATTTTTACACATATCAAAAGTAGAACAGAGAATAAAAGTGGTAATAAAAGGCTTTAGTGCTGATATAATATCACCACCCTTATTAACAAATGTTGATAATACAAATATGCTCCAAAACAAGCATATTAAGATTAATAGTTTGGATACGCCATATTTTAAAATAAATCTTATATAAAGCATCATACAAATTGCAAAAACTAGAAATTGACATATCCTCGATATAGAAACAAAAGTAGCATTAAGTCTAAAATATTCTGGCGGTATTACAATAAAAAATTCACAAAATAATAATATATATAGTAATTCTTTATCTTTCATATATTCTCTTTTCCATAATTTTGTTATAGATGTCCATCACTTTTTTATTTTGCAAATCATTACTAAAATTTTTTTTAGCATATTTGTTGCCATTTTTTACTATATATAAGCTTTCTTTTACATTATTAATCGCTTTATATAATACATTAGCTAAGTCATTTGGCTCCTTTGTTTTATAAGTATATCCATTTACTCCATCATCTATAATTTCTTTGGTTCCACCTGCATTTGCTCCTATAATTAACTGATTGGCAAGCATCGCCTCAACAGTAACTCTGCCCATTGCTTCATTGGTTGAACTTACAATAGCAATATCATTATTATGTCTAAGCGTTCTTAAATCATTTGAAAATGATAAGAACTTAACATTTTTTTGCAAATTATTTGCCTCAACATAATCTATTAAAGAGTTATAATAATTTTTGTCTAACAAACTGCCAATAAAAGTTAATTTGATTTTTTTCTCTTTATACTGATCTATTAAAATTTTTACTGCTTGTAATGCTTCCATTTGTCCTTTTTGACTATAATATCTTCCAACAAAAAGAATATTTCTAATATTTTTTCCAAATTTTTTATCTCTATCAAGATATCTATTTTCATCAATTCCATCAAATATTACTTCACTATTATTAACATTGATATAATCTTTATATCGCTCCTTCACATAATTTGATATAAAGATTATTTTGTCACTACTATTCATATAAAAATATAGTTTTTTATAACTTATCATCTTCATTTCTAGACCATCTTCTATCAATTCTCTAACGTGGCATATATATGGAATTTTTAATTTATAAGCTGCCTTCATACCTGTTAATGAAAGTACACTATTATTATGCAGTAGGTCTATATTTTTTTTCTTTAAGTAAATTTTTGTTCTCATAACTGCAATGGAATTAATTATAATTTTTGCAATAGTTTTAAATGGATTTTTATCAATACAATCAGTTCCTCTTAAAATAATTTTATATTCTACGCCAAGATTATTTAAAATTTTACATAATGGTGGATACTTCTTTGTCATTATCACATATGGTGTAATTTCATTTTTTAAACTGCATCTTATTAAATCTAGCATTGATTGAGCACCACCATCTAAATCAGTTGTAGCCATAAAGTAACAAACTTTCATATTTTTCACCTCTTCATACTTTTGTTTTCTTATATATAATGTCTAAAAGATTGTAATAGGGAAAAGGAACTTTAAAAACGTTCTTTAAAAACATAACTTTACAATAAGAATTATTAAAATCTACTAAAAATTCCTTTATATGAAAGAAATAATAAAAAAGTGACTTATTTAATAAAAGTTTTTGCTTATTGTGTCCTTCAAACTCAATTTTTTTAAACATATTAATTACTTGATATTTGGGCTTTGTAACTATATATTTAAAATTTAAGAAAAAATCATCTACACTAAAATATTTTAATATATTATTATCTAAGTTTTTTTCTTTAATATTTTTTATAAATGCAAGTGCAGCATTTTGCATTAATACAACATTTTTTTCACGTTTATGCTCCTTATCTAGGATAGGATGTACTTTATTATTTGAAGTTTCGTAGTATAAAGTTGTACCTTCCTGTGCCAAAAACATAATTTCAAAAATACCAACATTTAAACTTATTACACTTTGATTAGAATTATAGTATGAAGAATTGAATAAATAGCCATTTCTATTTAGAACTTCCATCTCTTTAAAATTTTTATCCAAATTTACCCCAAAGTAAAAGCCATAAATATCAGTGCTTGGGCATTTTTTAGACAATAAATATTGAATTGTGCCTCTCCAACCTATATCAACCAAGGCTACTCTTTCATTGAACTTGTTTTGTTTTAAATATTTAGAAAACAAATCTTTTTGCTTTTTTGCATTTAATTCAAGAAATGGTTTTATATTATGAAAAATCTCATTTTTTTCCTTTAATGATAAATTAATAATTAACTTATCATTGTACAGATTTTCTGAAACACCTATTAATTGATATAATTCATCTACACTTGCTGTTTTTTTCAAAATTGATTTTAAGCATTCATATAATTCATCAAAAGATAAGATATTATCTAGTTCAGATAAAATAATTGATTTTCTTGAAATATTTAAATATCGTAACAATTTGCTTTCACAATCATATAAAAGTTCATATGCTATTTTAACTATTTTTGCATCCCTAGCTAAAAAATATACTTTATCTATATTATTCGAATTTAATTCGTTATTAAGCCAAGAAACAAAGCCAAATAGAAGTGGGCCAAAAACCATATAACCAAACTGGGAATAAATATCAGAATAATACATTTTAGCGGAAATAATCTCATTTAATAATTTTTGCTTAATTGTTTTATTTCTTATTTTTAAGTAATCATAATTATTTTTTGAATTAACGAGAAAAGCATCTATACCATTATTTATTGGTTGTATATAATCCGAAGTTGGATTATCGCCAATGTGAATAATTTTTTTTCCTTTATATGAATTTACAATTTTTTTAAATAGATTTCCTGTCCATTTTGTAGATTTTAATTCTGAAGATAAAAAAATTCTTTTAATTTGGGTATAACCATTTTTGCTCAATATTTCTTCTATTATTTCTAAGGGAAGATACATATCTGATGTAACTATAATTTGTTTATTGTGGTCTAGCAATTTTAAATATATTTCATACATTTTGGTATTAGTTTTACATAGTGACAATTCTATTTCTATTTCTAATTTTTTTAAGTTTTCTTTTTCTTCTTGTGTATAATTTTCTAAATTATCATATATTTCCTTAAGTGTTATTTCCTCAAATGTACTTTTTTTAACTGCATTTTTGTATGCTTTCTTTCTTTGTATTTTAAAATTTTTAACTTTTTTGTCTGGATTTTCTAGATTATACATAAGCTGAACATAATCAAAAATATCATCAGGCTTTTTGCAAGTTCTATATATTAAAGTGTCAAAAATATCAAACGAAATTATATCATAAGTTTTTAAAATAGAAAAAATATTACTCTCATCTTTATGATATATAAAAAATAAAATACAATTTTTGATTTTTTTCAATGAATTTTTTAAAATCATAAATTTCCTCCTTCTGAAATAAATATTTTAAACACTTTAAATATTAGTCATTTCATTTATCATTGCTCATCTCAATTAATATTTGATTAAATAAATTTTTAAATGCTATAATTGAATATCTTTTTTCTACAAATTCTCTACAAAACGGTATCATATCATTCAGATTATCTTTATTTTCAATTAGTTTATCTATAACTTCATTCCAATTATTATTTCTTACAAGCCATCCATTTTTTCCCTCAATTATAATCTCACTGTTTACTCCAACATCACTAGCAATTCCAGGTATTCCAATTGACATATATTGCAGCAACTTTAAACCGCATTTTCCTTTGGACCATTCTGTATTTTTTAGTGGCATAATTCCTACATTGCATTGTCTTAATAGCTCATACTCATTATCTAAGCTCCAATCATAAAAACCAATTTTTATATTTTTAAATATTGATGTATCAAATGTCTTTGCCCCTATTAACATAAACTCTAATGTAATATTTCTTTTTTTATCAATTTCTTTTAGTACATCATAAATATATTTAGTATTTCCAGGATTACCAATCCATCCGAAAATTATTTTATTTTTGACTATATTAGTACTTTTTATTTTTATTTTTTTCGTGTCAATAACAGTTGGTATAATTATTGTATTTTTATTGTATTGCTTCACATATTTCTCAATAAATTTATTACCACAGATAACTAAGTTAGCTTTTTCTATTGAACTATTAAAACGTTTCCCATATTTTAATTTGTACAAAATTTTGTTTTTTTGTGAAGAGATTTCTTTTGTTTCATTGCTGTAGACAGCATCATCTAAGTCTAAAATTATCTTGCATTTTTTTAATTTGAATATTTTCTCAAAAATCATAGGGCCAAAAGGAATAATATCTCTATGTATAAATAGTAAACTGCCTTTTTTTATTTTAAATAGCAACTTTATTCTCTTCATAATTAGTAAAGGAACATTTATTAGCATCTTTAATGCATTGCCATTTTTAAAATCTTTATAAATATCGCTAGGCAAAAAAGGATATACTTCATATTCTATATTATCCAAATAATTTAGAAATTGATAAACCCTATATCTAGAACTAGCTCCCATTTCATCATTAGGAGTTAAAAAATATACTTTATTCATTTTAATTATTTTGCACCTTTCTTTGAAATAACAGCTTTTATAGTGTCAAATATACATTGTATATCCATTAATAGTCCCATATTCTTTATGTAGTAGTATTCTAGTCTTAATCTTTCTTCATATGTAGTTGCACTTCTTCCGTGACAAGCCCATGCTGGTGTTTAAAGTTTAAAAATGGAAAAAGTACTGGCTATATAGCCAGTACCAAAGCATAAAAAAATCAACAAATTTTAAGTAAATATTTAATAATAATTTTATACTACTGTTTTATTTTGCTAGACCATTTCATAATTATTACTTTTACTAGTTTTTGTCACATTTTTGCAAAAAAAATAACTATTTTTTATCACATTTATGTAAAGAAAAATAGTTATTTCATCGCATTTGTGTAAAATTCACTATAATAAATTTTTAATTATTTACTCATTTTTTTAATAGCCAATCAACTACATTAATTTTTGTAATACCATCATAATCAGTTTCTAGATCCATATCTAATGTAAGTAAATATTTAGGATAATGATCTCCTGTTTTTTTCAAGGATTTCAATTCTCTTTCTAAAACTTTTTCATCACGTACACTTAAAGCAACTTGAAAATATTTTAAACCATCTCTATTTTCAGCAACAAAGTCTATTTCTAAATCATCAACTTTTCCTATATATACTTTGTATCCTCTTCTTAAAAGTTCTAAGTAAACTATATTTTCTAATATATGTCCCATATCACTATCAGCTTTTTTACCTAAAAAATAACTTCTTAATCCAGAATCTACTACATAATATTTGTAATCTCTAGCTAGAAGATTTTTACCTTTTACATCAAATCTTTCGGATTTATAAATAATGTAGCTTTCTAAGAATGCAGTTATATAATTTTCAACTGTATGATTACTAATAGATGTACCTTTGCTAGTTAGTGTATCGCTGATTTTTTTAGTAGAGATTGGACTTCCAATACTATCAAATATGAATTTTAATATATTTTCAAGTAATATTTTATCAGTTATTTTGTTTCTTGACATAACATCTTTATAAATGACAGTTGAAAATATTCCATCTAAATATTTATCAATTTGATTACTCTCTATATTTATAGTACCAGGCATACCACCATTTTTCATATAATCTAAAAATAATTGTTGATAATTATCACTTTTAAAACTAGATGTATATTCTTTAAATGATAATGGTAACATTTTTATTTCTATATATCTTCCAGAAAGAAGTGTAGCCAATTCTCCTGATAGAAGGTAAGCATTGGAACCTGTAATATAAACATCGACATTTTTCTTTATATATAGACTATCTACTGCTTTTTGAAATTTTTCTACATTTTGTACCTCATCTAAAAATATATAGTAATTAGTTTTATTATTAATTTTTCCATTGACATAACTATACAAATCTTTATAATCCTTAAAGTCATATTCAGCATCTTCTAAATTAATTTTAATAATTTGTGTATCATTTATACCATTTTTCTTTAAATAGTCTATAAATAGTTCAAAAAGAGTAGATTTGCCACATCTTCTAATACCCGTAATTACCTTTATTACATCTTTATCTTTCCATTTTATTAATTCATTTAAATATTCAGTACGTTCTATCACAATTATCACCTCTAAGCAAATTATACAAGAAATTTTATATAAAGTCAAGTTTTGGAAAAATATTTCCAAAACTTGATAAAATTTGCAAGTTTTGGAAACACTACATTTCTATATATTTTGTTCGTAATAACTGCTTTATTATTTTATTTAAAAAGTTGCTGATTTAAAAATGAGATATATTCATTTCTAACAGCATCCAAATACTTAGAACTCTCTCTATTGAGATGTATTAACATAACTAACACTATTAGATTTAAGTAAGACCAAGCCTTTCCACACTTTTTGATCTTCAAATTATGGAGTAAAAAAGTTGATGAAATTTTATTAAGAGAAAGGATACATTACCTTTTTAGTCATTGATAAAGCAACAAATTTTAAGTAAATATTTAATAAAAACTACACGCAGCTTTATCAACAAAAAGCGAAAAAATCTTACAAAAACGCGGTGGCTTTACTAAACATTCCTTCGAAAAATGTGAAAATTATAATACAAAATATTTATTGAATAAGTAAAGAGCATAGAAAAAAGCGTTAAAAATAAACGCTTTAGCAAGTCATTCTACAATTGAATTATTGTGAACAATTTTTCGCCATTTAATATTTTTGTTCAGTATAGTTCAGTATATAAGTAATATAAACTTTTAAAAATATTTTCTAGAAAATGTAAAAAAATTCTTGGCTAATAAAATTGTATTAGTCTATTATTAGTACTGGCTGTATAGCCAGTACTAAATCATATAAATAAAAGTAATTTATCAAATTAAATTATTAATATATTCAATGAAATATAAAGGAATATTTATTATTTTACCATCTTTACTTAAATTATTTAAAGAAAATCTAAATGCTATTTCATTATCGTTATTACTATTATATTTTGTTAGACTATTATGATTTGTACTTTTATTTGATTTAACCTCAATTGGAATGATTTTATTTTTTACTTGAATAACAAAATCAATCTCATTTCTATCAAATGTGTAGTAATTTGGTGAGTTATTAAATAAATAATTTAATGCGTTAGCAACATAATTTTCTGTAAACGCTCCTTTAAATTCTTCTAATAATTTATTACCTTCAAGTATAACACTACTGTTTAAATTTGCCATTTTTCTTAATAAACCTACATCTAACATATAAATTTTATACGCTGATAAATCATTATATGCTTTCAATGGAAAGGCACATTTATTAACCATATAACATTTTGTAATTAGATTACTATTATTTAACCAATTTAGTGCATTTTCATATTCTCTAGCTCTAGCGCCTTCTTTGACAACTTGATAAACAAATTTTTTATTTTCACGAGCTAGTTGAGAGGGAACACCATTCCAAATCAAAGATATTTTATTAGCCTCGCTTATATCAACGTGTTTAGAAAAATCCTGTTCATAGGAATCTAAAATGTTTTGCTGAATTTTGTTAACTTTTTCAATATCTTTATCATTAACCCAACTATTCACAACTTCTGGCATTCCACCAACTATATAATATACTTTTAACTTTTCTATTAGTTGTGATTCAAATATTTTTGGTATTTCCTTTATTTCTTTTGTTTGCTTCATTACATTCACTAAATTTTCTGAATTATCAGCTATTAAAAATTCGCTAAAAGTCATTGGATATAGATTTAAAAATGTAACTTTACCAACAGGAAAGGATGTTTTTGATAAACGAATACCTAATAAAGATCCTGCCGCAACAATATGATAATCACTTGCTTCTTCACAAAAATATTTCAATGAATTCAAGGCATCAGGAGATTCTTGTACTTCATCGAATATAATTAATGTGGTTTCTGGATTTATTTTTTGACCACATACAAGTGATAGTTGTTCTATTATGCGTTTAGGACTTTTACTATTTAAAAATAATTGAGCTAGTCCTTCATCATGATCAAAATTAAAGTATGCAACATTTTCATAATTATTTTTACCAAATTCTTTTAAAATATAGGTTTTCCCGACTTGTCTCGCACCCTTTAAAATTAAAGGTTTTCTATCTTTACTATTTTTCCAGTTAATAAGTTCTTCGGTTATAAATCTTTTCATTTCTATCACCTCTAATAGTATTTTATCACACTTTTGCAAGAAAAATAACCGCCTTTATCACACTTTTGTAAAGAAAAATAGTAAATTTATCACATTTTTGTAAATTAATACAATTTTTTGATTTGTATTTCATCCATTTTAACCAGACAATATTTAACATTTAAATTAGCCTATGTCTTTTATTAAATTAATTATTTTTTTATGTTTTAGCAATAAAAATATGAATAAAATTAATATAATTGAATATCTAATTATCATACTTTTATAAAAGGGAATTATTGCTAGAGAAAAAGCTGTAAATAAGAATGAAATAATTAAGATAGTTTTATTATCATAATAATTATATCCATCAGCATATTTTTTAGAAACTTTCCTCATAAAAATATAGTGTCCTATTGCATATAGTATATAACTAAACAAAGTTGTATAACCTGCGGCCAAGTAACCATATTTTTTTATAAATATAAAATTCAAAACGACATTAGAGACGGCAGCCATTATAGATGCTAAAGCAACATATTTTGTTTCTGAATAGTAATATTCAATATTCGCAAATACATTAAACAAAAACGTAAAAAAAACACTTGCTGAAACGCTAGGAATTATATATATTGCCTCGTAATATTCTTTTGTGGAAAAAATTCTTATAGCTTCAGGGGCAAAGAGGATTAAAATAATGTTTGCTAATGCTACTAAAAGTACCATATAGTTTGTATTTTTTTTCAATGATTTTAGATTATTACCATCTTTAATAGTTTGATAAGTCCAAGGAGTAAATGATTTTAATATAGAATCATTGACTATTGACATTAGCAAAGATAAACTATATGCTAGGCTATAAATACCTGCTTCAGCAGCACCACACATATCATTAATCATAATTCTATCAAATCTTGTTAATAATTTTGATGAAAGAAAATGTGGAATTAAAGGTATACAGTACGCAAAGATAAATTTAATATATTTTTTATTAAACCTATTTTTTGATTTCTTTAGATTATAAATATAAATGAGTAAACCTATCAGTATATTAATGGATGCAACACCATATATTCGTCCATAACCTTTATTAGATATAAAATGAATTAAAATAATTCCTAATATTGGTCCAACAGCACCCATTATAACAGATAAAATTGTCATCAATTTGTATTTAAAATCGTATCTTTCTTTAGCTGCCCACAAATTAAATGATGCAAAAAACAATATATCAAAAAACATTAGTATAATAATGGGTAAAGGAAAACCAATTATGTCTCCAGCAAAAATATGAAATATATAATAAATAGCAAAACATAAAATGCATAATCCTGTAATCAATGTTTGTGCCGTTGCAATAAATCCTTCTCTGTCCTCATCATATTTTTTCATAGCTGAATATGTTGCATAGTTAAAAACATTTAAAGTTGAAAAAATTATAAAAATATCATACCAAGATTGATACAATGAATATTGAGCAAACTCTCCAGGTGTAAGTATTCTAGTGAAAATAGGGGTAGCTAAAACCACTATACCTCGTTGCAAAATACTGGCAATGAAAGCCCAAATAGATGCCTTTGCAACAACTGACATTTTTTTATATTTATTTAACATTTTTTAACCCCGCTTTTACAAAAAATTTTATTTTATTTTATTTTTTCTTTATATGATTCATACTTTGGATCTCTATATCCATAGATTTTATAGTCAAGATTTAATTTGTAGTAAATCTTTCTAACAAATAAAGATTTTTTTAAAATGTTTTTTAGAAGTTTAAAAGGCTTATAAAGGTATGCTAATAAATATGAACCAAAAGAAATTTTTACTTTATTTATTTTAGCAAATTTTTTCATATCATCAACGTATGATTTTTTATTTGAAACAATCATTTTAGCAATATATTTTGTTTTATGTTTGTAAAATTCTTCAATATTAAATACGTCTTTAAAACAATCTAATTTATTAATCACATAAAATTGTGTCATTGTTCTTAAACATTTTGGACACATTGAACAATTTTTGTATTTAGTTTCAGGATTTTTCAAGTATGGCATAGAAGCACAAACTCTTAAATTTTTTTGTGCTGGAATAAAATCTGAAATGTATTGTTCTTTTTCAATTCGACTATATTCTTGACCAGCAGAATAAAAATTTAAATTTTCATTATTTATGCAAGATAGAGTATAAACATCAAATACTTGACTATCATGACCATGAGTCTTAGTTAAGTCAAGTGAAAAATTTTTTATTGGATCTCCAGAACTTGCATAATAAATACTTATTAATTTTTGCAATGCAAATGCTACGGAACAAAAAGTTGTAGTATAAAACATCGTAAATCCTCTAAATGGAGTTTTATAAAATTTATATAAGTTATTAAAACAGAAAATCGCTTTTAGATTACAATCTTTTGCAATACTTAATATAATAGGCTTATTTCGTTTATATTCATCTTTAATTCTTTTATCATTAATGTCAGATGTACCACTAGAGCTATAAACGATATGAGTTAATTTATTGGTATTTGGAACATCTTTAGATAAGTGTTTAGCAATGGTATAGAAAGAGTCAACTCCACCAGAGCATCCTGTTGCAACCGCTTTTTCATTTACAATTGGAGTATTATCAAGTGGACCAATTAATTTAATATTATGCATTGGATAATCAGCATTATATTTTGATACCATTGGTATATAATATGTTGTCAATTGATAATATAACTTTTCTGATATTGGCATTTCAAACTCAATATCCATATTATTTTCCATAGCGGTAGTTAATAAGCCCATAACAAAAGCATCGCTTCGTTCACTGCATATAAATTTTTCATATTCTTTTTCAAATTCAAAATAGCATTCATTTTTTTCTATTTTATTTGTATTTGGATTTTTCATTGTTATTTCAGCAACTAATCTAATTGCCTTACCAAAAACTTCCGATTCACAGTTTTCAATTTTAGGTTTTTCTATAATAATTTTACTCATTAAAATCACTTCTTTCTAAATTCCTATATTGTATACTTTGTTAGCTGTTTTTTTCCATAACTTTTCTTTTTCAAGCAATGATTCAATTATTTCCCTTACTGCTCCATTGCCACCATTAGCGCTACTTACATAATCAGCAATTTTTTTAATTTCTTTACAAGCATCCTGTGGGCACGCTATAAAACCTCCACAATTTTTAATTTCCATCATACATTCTAAATCAATTAAGTCATCACCAACATACGCAACATTTTTTAATGTATAGTTTTTGTTATATTTTTCATTATAATTTTTCAATATTTCTTTGATTTTTAATTTTTTATTTCTTACATTTTGATAAAATTCTGTTATTTCTAAATCTCTACATCTATTCTCCACAATTTTACTATTTCTAGCTGTTATAATAACAGGTATAATATCAAGCTTTGGCAAAATGTCTTTTATACCACATCCGTCCTTAATATTAAAAGCTTTAAATATTTCACCATCGTTTCCCATATAAATTTTTCCATCTGTTAAAGTACCATCTACATCCATAAAAAAGAACTTAATCATAACCTCATACCTTTCTCCTTTTTAGTCTGTTGATGATTTTCTATTATATTTTCAAATTGACTAGTTGTAACAAAAAACACATTATCAATACTCTTTTTCTTAAAAAAATCTAAAAGCATATTTGAAATTAAAAAGTTTATATGATCTGGACTATCTAAAACATTTGATAACTCTAAATCTGAAGTGGCATAATTATTTGGTGCATAACTATAACCATCAAGCCCAGCAATTCCAATTGAATTTACATTTATTTTATTTAATAAATATAATAGCAGAATTGTTGAATTATCAATATGTTCATTGCCTGGATTTACTAAATCTGTAAAAGTTACAATATTTTCTTTTTCATTACTTTTATTCTGCTTAATATTAGAGGTAACTATTTTGTTATAATTTTCATAATTATTTTCATTTTTTAATTTTGTATAACGCCTTGTATTACTTATAAATATATAATCACATTTTAAATCTTGTGGTACAAAGCCAACAGAAATCACTATTGGATTTGTTTCATTTATATAGTCTTGTATTTTATCTTTTTCTATATTTATACTGTTGCCAGGTGCTAAAATTAAAATATCTTTTCCAGAAAGTTCTTTTATTAGATTATCAAGTCCAAGTGAAGTTGGAATACTACTTTCTAAACTTTCTAAATATGTTTTTTCGAGTAAGTCATAATCATATCTTTTACGAGCTAATCCAATTTTATCGAGAATATATCTAATTGTTTTTGATCTTATACTACTTTTTTGCGTTAGATATGAAATATTATTAACATGGGCTCCATAACTACCAGCAATAAAATATGGTGTTGAATATCCCCAATTACATTTAGTTTTTAAATTGTCCATATAATCATCAATTACATCCAATAGGGAATCAATATCATATTCATATCCCCATTTTGTATTTAAGTATTGTGCAATTAATTCAGTAGGCGTATTGCCAGCTCCTCTGCCCATACCAGAAATAGTTCCATCAATAACACCCTCTCTTTTACCCGCAGAAATTC
>CANRQG010000028.1 GCA_947632735.1 uncultured Bacilli bacterium
CCCCCGAGTGGTATTGTCAAGATGACCTTTCCACAAAATTTGTGCAAAAAAAGAAAAGCACCAAAAAAATTATCCACAAAATATGTAGATAACTTTTTTACTTAATTACTAATTATTAATTTTTATTTAACTTAAAACTTACTGTTCCATCATTAACTAAGATATAAGAACAATCCTCTGCCATTACATAATCAACAGTATCATAAATTGGCTCTACTTCTCTATCGCCAGTACTTTCTTTTCTACTAATAAAGCTAACTGTATTATCCGTTATTACAAAAGCTCCAATAGTACCAGTAGTTTCACTAAAACTAGCACTAAATGTACCATCCTTATTTAAATTATAAGTATAATGTAAATCATACCCATTCTCAGTATAATCTCCACTATATATACCAGAACACTTAATACTACCAGCCTCTTGATTAGTAGAAAATTCATCCTCTTCCTCTTCTACCACTTCAGTATCACATTTTTCTTTATCCTTAGATAAAACAAACTTATCAACACCAATATATGCAATAGCAGCAATAAAAAGTAAACCAACTACTATAAATGGAACAAAATAATTCTGAGTCTTCTTTACCTCTTTCATTAGCTCCCCTCCTTTAGTTCAATATAACATAATTATTTTTTTTATAAAGTTTTTTTTATAAAAACTTCCTTTTCTTTACGTAAATTTAATCATTAAAATAGCTATTTCCAATAAACTCTCTTATAATAGCGTCCTGTGGAACACTATCAGCTGGTATTGGTAAAAATAATCTTAAAAATCTAAGTAAACGCATAGCCTCTTCATAATATATAGAAGTAGATGGTACCGAAAACAAAAGAGGCTCTACATAAGTTTTTAAAACACCTATTTCGTATATCGTAGCCGAATTAATCACAATATCAGCTTCATCCTGATATGGGAAAATATACTCTTCTTCTCCCCTTCTAACACTTGGCCATTGAGCTAGCGTTTTTTCAACACTGTATCCCCTAGTCCTACTATCCCTAATAATTCTCCTAAGAAGCCTATTATCCGTAGTTGAAATACGATTATGATTATCAATATTTAATTCCGTTAATGGAGAAATATAAATCTTAAACTTTCTTTCCTTTGGTATATTAGTAAGAATCTTAGTATCTAAAGCGTGAATTCCCTCAATAACAATAATATCCTTATCATCAAGCTGCATTTTTTTAAGATACTCCTTTTTACCTAAAACAAAATTATAAGTTGGGACTAAAACCTCCTCTTTTCTTAAAAGACTAGCCATTTGCTTATCAAACAACTTTAAATCTAAAGCCTCCAAACATTCATAATCATATTCCCCATTTTTATCCTTAGGAGTCTTTTCTCTTTCTACAAAATAATCATCCATCGAAATTACCTTAGGATTTAAACCAAAGCTTTTTAATAATAAACAAAGTTTCTTCGATGTCGTCGTTTTACCAGAAGAAGATGGTCCCGCTAGTAAAACAATCTTTAAATTATCCCTCTTTTGATTTATCGTTTTAGCAACCTCTAAAAGAAAATTACTTTGAAGCGTCTCATCAATTTTAATTAAATCATTTATTTTTCCTAAAGATACCATTCTATTTAAATCAACAGAATTTTCAATATGAATAATTTTCGCCCATTCCCGACACTCATTAAAAACCTTAAACATATTTGGATGATGCTCATACTTCTTTATCTTATCAGTTATATACACCGTTGGAAATCTTAAAATTAAGCCATTATCCTTAATATAAGTTAAGTCAAAATCCTTAACAAGCTCCGTAGATGGTGGCATCATACTATAAAAATAATTATATAAATTACCTAGACGATAAAGAGTAATATAATTATCCGTATTATAATTCATAACTCCAGCCTTAGCTAAATCATTATTACCCTCAAAATACCTAATAGCTTCCAGCCTTTCAATAGTTACCCTAGAAATAGGCATATCAGCCTTAATAATTGACTTCATCATATCTTTAATAAGCATAACCTTATTCTCTGTTAACTTAAAAGTCGTTTCAATATAAATACCCTTATCCAAAGAATGCCTTACTCTAATATCCGCATCGTGGCCATATAACTTCTTAACAGCATAAATCATAATAAAAGTTAAACAATTAATATGACACCTATTTCCCTCTCTATCAGTTAAATCTAAAAATTCAATAGTGCAATCCTTTTTAACTGGTGAAGTTAATTCCTTTAAAGTATTATTTACCTTAGCTAAAAGAATAGGATATTTAAAACTACTTTGAAACTCTTTCGCTATCTCCTGTAAAGTTATATCCTTATTATATTTATATTTTCTATCATTTACTATCACTTCGACTAGCTCTATCATAACAATGCCCCTTTACTATATAAAGTATAACATATTTTGTCACATTCTTGTAGGAATATTTTTCTCTATTTACATTATACTATGAATAGGTGATAAAAAATGAACTTAGTCCCAATAGTTATTGATAAAGAAATAGATAGTGAACGTAGTTATGATATATATTCAAGACTCCTAAAAGAGAGAATTATTTTTATTAATGGTAAAATAGATGACACAACCGCCACAAGTATTGTAGCCCAACTTCTATATTTAGATTCACTAAATACCAAAGATATATCCCTCTATATAAATTCACCAGGAGGCTCAGTTAGTGCTGGTCTAGCCATCTATGATACTATGAACTTTATAAAAAGCGATGTTTCAACTATCTGTATCGGTATAGCAGCAAGTATGGGAGCTTTTCTCCTTTCGAGCGGTCAAAAAGGCAAAAGATATATCCTACCAAATGCTGATGTAATGATTCATCAACCCCTAGGTGGAGCCGAAGGACAAGCAACCGATATTACCATTGCTTCTAATAGAATTAATAATCTAAAGATTCGTCTTAATAAAATACTAGCTAAAAATACTAATCAAAATATAAAAAAAATAGAAACTGATACCGATAGAGATAACTACTTAAACGCAAAAGAAGCCCTTCAATATGGCTTAGTCGATAAAATAATTGATAATATCGAAAAAAATTAGCTACTCTCTTTCAAACGATTAGCTAATTCTTTTATTTTTCTAAGTCTATGATTTAAACCAGATTTAGTAATTTTCTTACCTGTTTCCAAAGAAATAATTTCCGCAAGTTCCCTCAAAGATACCTCAGGATACTTCTTTCGATATTCCAAAGCCTCCCTCGTCTTATCATCCAACAACTCTACTCCATTATACCTTTCTATTATCTTAATTTGCTCAAGCTGCCAAGTAGAAGTCTCTATAATACGGTCCATATTCGCTTGCTCACAATTATTTAAACGATTAGTCTTATTTTTTTGTTCCCTATAAATACGAACATTTTCAAAATACATAACCGCCTTGTTAGCGCCCAATATTTTTAAAAAATCACTAATCTTTTCAGCTTCTTTCAAATAAATCATATAACCCTTATCCCGATTAAGAATCTTAGCATTTAAGTCAAAAAGATTAAGTAACTTTTGAATAAAAACCGCTTCCGGTGCCCTATCAATTAATAATTCCATATGATATCTTGAAGTTTTAGGGTCATTAACGCTACCAGTGCTAAGAAAAACACCCCTTAAATATGCCCTTATTTCCTCATTGCCACCAACTATGTAAGTAGGAGGTGTATCTAATAAATTATCATTATCATCAAGAAAGCCTAAACTTCTAAGTAAAAAATTATCCGCCTTATTAATACTTAGACAAAATAACTCTTTCTTACTAAAATTAAGATTATCAATTGTCTTTTCCAAAACCTCTAGCTGATATAAATCTTTAAAAAAAGCTTTCATTCGATTAATAGTCGTTTTATTTTCAGAAGTTAAAATAATAGATCCATCTTTATAAGTAGCATTGTTCCTTAAAAAGCCAGAAACAAGCGCGATCATCTCAGAATTAGTATTTCTAATAGAAGCTATTTCTTCTTTTATTGTAGTTGTGTAGGACATACTTTCCTCATTAAATAAGAAAATACTAGAGAAGATAATCTCAAACTATCGTGACGAATACGATTTTCCTCGATAATTAATAAATCATCCTCAATTAATTCAACATTCATTTTCTCTAATTCTTCATAATCAATAACAACTGGATCTTTTTGCTCCTTAGTTTCATACTTTAAAGCAATATTACTATCAATTTTAGAATTTGATGCAACGACAACATCAATTTTTTTATTGTCTAAATATTTATTTATTAATTTTAAATGGTCACTTACTTTAAAATTATCCGTTTCTCCAGGCTGAGTAACAGCATTACAAATATACATAATTGGCGCCTTAGTCTTCTTAAGTACCTCTTTAACTTCCCTACAAATAATATTAGGTAAAATACTAGTATAAAGACTTCCCATACTAAAGATAATTAAATCAGCTTCCTCCAAAGCCCTTAACACCTCATCTAAAACCTTAGGCTCATTCTTATAATAAATTTTTTCAAACTGACAATTAGCCTTGGTAATCTGCTCCTCACCCTCAACAATATTTCCATCAGAAGTAAACCCCATCAAAGTCAAATCAGAATCTTCAGAAATAGGTAAAACTGTATGCCGAACATCTAATAATTTACTGAGACTTTTTATTGATTCTTTCAAAGAGCCCGTTATATCAAGCATCGCTGTCAAAATCAAATTACCAACTGCGTGCCCATCTAAATCACTAGAAGTATTAAATCTATAAGACATCATTTTCTTAATAGGCTCATCTATCTGCGATAAATTTGTTATAACCTTACGAATATCCCCTACCGCAGGTGTATGAAACTCTTCCCTTAATTTACCAGTAGAACGTCCATTATCAGAAACCGTTATTACCGCCGTTATATCAACAGGAAAATCTTTCAAGCCCCTTAAAAGATAAGAAATACCAGTTCCGCCACCTAAAACGACTACCTTCTTATACATAAAAATTCCTCCTATTTATTTACATATATATGTGCCTCTTGGTATAAACTCTTGTTTCTTTGAAATAGGAAATAAAAACCTACTACTATAAAGAAAAAAGAAATAATCATTGCTACCTTAATATTAAAAAGCATTAAAGAATCACTACGTAAATACTCTATAAAAAAACGCGTAAAGCCATACCAAACGAGATAAAAACCAGATAAAGACTTCAACTTTAAATTTTTATAAAATTTTCTAATTAAAAGCATAATAATAAAGCAAATTAAACAACTAATAGACTCATAGAAAAAAGTTGGTATCCTATACTTTCCTAAAATAAACATATTATTAATTATAAAACTAGGTAAATGTAATGCCTTCAAAGTATCTAAAGAAACGACACTTCCATAAGCTTCTTGGTTAAAAAAATTTCCCCATCTTCCAATAGCTTGACCAATTACAAGACCAACTACTATTATATCAAGCATCTTATATATATTTATCTTTTTCTTTTTACAATAATATACTATAAAAATAAGACTAGCTAGTATACCACCGTGTATCGCAAGACCACCTTTCCATATCGCAACTATTTCCAAAGGATGAGCTAAATAATAAGAAAGATTAAATAAAACATAATAAACTCTTGCTCCTAAAAGACCAACTAGTACAGTATAAAAAATTAAATCACTAATAACGTCTTCCTTAATCTTTTGCCTCTTAGCCTCAAGAAACACCATTATACCGCCTACTATAAAACCAGCTAAAACAAATAAAGAATACCAATAAATTTTTATAAAACCAAAATCTAAAGCTATTTTGTCCATACCTTAGCCCTCTTTATTATCTTTTTTAATATCTCTTCCATAATAAAATTAGTAATTGAAAGAAGAATTGCTACAAAGAAAATAATACATAAATTCTTTGTTTGAAAATGACTACCTAAAAACCAATCCGCTAGTTTCAAAATAAAAACATTTATACAAGGATAAAACAAACCCAAAGTTAAGCCCGTTATAGGAATAGTCAAAGTCACTAAAATAGGCTTTACCGTCTTATTTAAAACATAAATAACAAGAATTATAATAAAAGACCATAGAAAAAGATGATTACTATCAATATATATACTTGTGAAAAAACTAGTTACCAAAATAAATACCAATGTATAACCTAACATATATAATAACCAATCTATAATCTTAATAACAGTTTCTTTCTTCTTTATCTCCATTTTGTACTCCTATAGTAGTTTTTTCAAGAATTGACCAGTATAAGATTTTTCTACCTTACTAACCTCCTCAGGTGTTCCAACTGCCACAACTTCTCCTCCCGTTGCGCCACCCTCAGGGCCTAAATCAATAATATAATCAGCCACTTTAATAACATCAAGATTATGTTCAATTATAACTACTGTATCTTTATTATCTACTATTTTTTGCAAAATTGCAAGTAAACGCTTAATATCGTCAGTATGAAGACCCGTAGTAGGCTCATCCAAGACAAAGAGCGTTTTTCCCGTAGCTTTCTTTTGCAATTCCTTAGCTAGCTTAACCCTTTCAGCCTCACCACCTGATAAACTTGGCGCACTTTGACCCAGCTTTATATAACCTAAACCAACATCTTCCAATACCTGAAGCTTATGCTTTATCTTAGGAACATTTTCAAAAAACTTAATTGCTTCCGTAACCCTCATATCCAGTACTTCAGCAATATTTTTTCCCTTATATTTTATGTTTAAAGTTTCACGATTATATCTAGTTCCGTGACAAACTTCACAAGGTACGTAAACATCTGGTAAAAAGTGCATCTCTATTTTTTTAACACCATCACCCCTACAAGCTTCACAACGACCACCCTTAACATTAAAAGAAAATCTATTCTTTAAAAAGCCATACATTTTAGCTTCCTTAGTCGTCGTAAAAATTGTTCTTATATCATCAAAAACCCCTGTGTAAGTAGCAGGATTAGAACGAGGTGTTCTACCAATTGGATTTTGCGAAATTGCGACCAACTTATCTATATTTTCTATTCCCAAAATCTTATCGTGAAGACCCGGCTTATTCTTACTATTATACAATTTATTAGAAACACTCTTACAAAGTATTTCATTTATTAAAGTACTCTTACCACTACCAGAAACACCCGTTATACAAGTCAAAGTTCCTAAAGGAATATCAACATCTATATTTTTCAAATTATGTTCCCTAGCCCCTTTTATTTTTAAAAACTTCTTCGTGCCTTTTCTTCTCTTTTTAGGTACTTCTATACATTTTTTACCGCTTAAATATTGACCTGTAATACTCTTTTCATTAGCCATTACCTCTTCTGGTGTTCCCGCTGCAACAACCTCTCCACCAGCATCACCAGCTCCAGGACCAATATCAACCAAATAATCACTCGCAAGCATTGTATCAGTATCGTGTTCTACAACAACAAGTGTATTACCTAAATCACGCATTTCCTGTAAAGACTTAATAAGTTTCTCATTGTCCCTTTGATGAAGACCTATACTTGGCTCATCAAGTACATATAAAACACCAGATAATCTTGAACCAATTTGTGTTGCCAAACGAATTCTCTGAGCCTCACCTCCTGATAAAGTACCAGCTTGACGACTCAAAGTTAAATATTCCAAACCAACATTTGCTAAAAAAGTTAAACGGTCACTAATCTCCTTTAAAATTAACTTAGCTATCTCCTGCTTTTCCTCTGATAACTTTAAATCTTTAAAGAAAGTCATTAACTCTTTAATACTTAGTTGAGTAACCTCATAAATATTTTTACCACCCAATTTTACCGATAAAACACTGTCATTTAAACGAGCTCCATTACAAGCTTCACAAGTATGCTCTACCATATAATGCTCAAGCCATTCCCTTATCCAACTAGAAGAAGTCTCCAAATATCTTCTTTCCAAATTATTAATAATTCCCTCATAATAATCTCTACTATTATACTTATTACCACTCTTCGAACTATACTCAAAATGAATTATCTCATCACTACCATAAAGAATTATATCCTGTTCCTTCTCCTTAAGCTTTTTCCAAGGCTTATTCAAATCAATTTTATAGTGTTTGCAAAGACAAACCAATTTTTTAAAATCAATACCCTCAACATCATCAGTTAAAGTCTTAATACATCCATCCATTATAGAAAGATTAGTATTAGGAATAAGCAAATCTTTATCAATTTGCAAATTAACACCTAAACCTTTACATTCACTGCAAGCACCATATGGCGCATTAAAACTAAAAAGACGAGGCTCTAATTCAGGTAAAGAAAATTCACAATAAGGGCAAGCAAAATTCTCAGACATAACAATTTCTTTCTTATTATCACCCAAAATCTCTATTACTACCTTACCATTAGATAACTTAGTAGCATTCTCAATAGCTTCAAATAAACGACTTCTACTATCCTCTTTTAAAACGATTCTATCAATTATTACATCTATCTTATCCTTTTTATTTTTCTCAAGATTTATCTCCTCACTTAAATCAAAATACTCTCCATTTACTCGAACTCTAATGTATCCCTCTTTGCGAAGATTTTCCAAAACATCTTTATGCGTACCCTTTTCACCGTGAACAACTGGCGACATTATAACCATCTTAGTCCCAAAATCATATTCCATTATCTTATTAGTCATCTCTTCAACACTTTGACTACTAATAGGAATATTATGATTAGGACAGTAAGGAACCCCAACACGAGCAAAAAGCAAACGTAAATAGTCATAAATTTCCGTAACCGTTCCTACCGTAGAACGAGGATTATTATTAGTCGTTTTTTGGTCAATGCTAATGGCTGGAGAAAGTCCCTCAATACTATCTACATCAGGTTTTTCAGAACCACCTAAAAATTGTCTAGCATAAGCTGATAAACTCTCAACATATCTTCTTTGACCCTCAGCATAAATCGTATCAAATGCTAAAGAGCTTTTTCCACTACCAGAAAGTCCTGTCATAACAATAAGCTTATTTTTAGGAAGTGTTATATCAACATTTTTTAAATTATTCTCTCTTGCTCCCTTAATAACAATTTCATCCATCAAAATCACCTTCCACTATTTCTAATAACTTTTCATTTCAAATAAAATATCTCTTAATTCCATAGCTCTTTCAAAATCTAAATTCCGAGCAGCCTCTCTCATCTCTTGCTCTATTGCTTCCATACTTAAAGCAAGTTCCTTTTTAGTAGGCTTTTTACTCTTAGTCTTTTCTCCACCAGCTATATTACTGATAACTTCTCTAATTTCCTTCTTTATCGTTTGTGGTACTATATTATGCTCCTTATTATAAGCATCTTGTATTTTACGACGTCTAGCCGTCTCATCAATAGCATAACGCATTGATTCCGTTACCTTATCACCATACATAATGACGTGTCCGTTAGCATTTCTAGCACAACGACCAACCGTTTGAATTAAACTTCTATTACTCCTTAAAAAGCCTTCCTTATCCGCATCCAATATCGCAATTAAAGATACTTCCGGAATATCAATTCCCTCACGTAAAAGATTTATTCCTACTACAACATCATATTTCCCTGTACGCAAATCGTGAATAATCTGCATCCGCTCTAATGTCTTAACCTCTGAATGCAAATAAGCAACTTTAATATCCAAATCCTTCAAATAATTACTTAACTCCTCAGCCATTCTAATAGTCAAAGTCGTTACTAAAACACGTTCATTCTTCTCCATACGTAATTTAATTTCCGCTACTAAATCATCTATCTGACCAGTAGTTGGACGTACCTCTATTGTTGGATCTAATAAGCCAGTAGGTCTAATTATCTGTTCAACATAATGATTATTAGTGTGAGCTAACTCCAAATCTCCCGGTGTTGCACTTACATAAATAACTTGATTTATCTTTTTTTCAAATTCTTCATACTTTAAAGGCCTATTATCAAGAGCACTAGGTAGACGAAAACCATACTCAACCAAATTTAATTTACGAGCCCTATCACCATTAAACATTCCTCGAACTTGTGGAAGTGTAACGTGCGATTCATCAACAATTAAAAGATAATCTTTAGGAAAAAAGTCCATTAAAGTAGTAGGTGTTTCTCCCTTTTTCCTTCCCGCCATCGGAGCAGAATAATTTTCAATACCTGAACAAAAACCCGTTTCCTCTAACATTTCCAAATCATAATTAGTTCTTTGCTCTAATCTTTCAGCTGCGACCAACTTATTTTCCGCTTTTAATTCCTTTAATCTTTCCTCTAACTCCTCACGAATACGTTTAATAGCCTCTTTCAACTTATCATCACTAACCACGAAATGACTAGCTGGAAAAATACTAACATTCTTAACATTTTCAATAACTACACCAGTTAAAACATCAATTAAACAAATCCTATCTATTTCATTATCAAAAAATTCAACTCGATATCCAGTTGTGTTTTGATTAGCCGGTATAATTTCCAATACATCGCCTCTAACTCGAAAAGTTCCACGTTTAAAATCTATATCATTACGTTCATAAAGCATTTCAACAAGTTTAGTCAAAACACTATTCCTATCAATAATATCACCAACTGATAAAGTTAACATCTTATTTTTATACTCTTCTACCTCACCAATACCATAAATACAAGATACACTAGCAACTACAATAACATCTCTTCTAGAAAGAAGAGCACTAGTAGCGGCGTGTCTTAACTCATCAATTTCATCATTAATTGAAGAGTCCTTTTCAATATACGTATCAGTAGATGGTACATAAGCTTCCGGCTGATAATAGTCATAATATGAGACGAAATACTCAACTCTATTATTAGGAAACAACTCCTTAAACTCAGCATATAACTGTCCAGCTAAAGTCTTATTATGAGCAAGAACTAAAGTAGGCTTGTTAACAGCCTTAATTACATTAGCCATCGTAAAAGTTTTACCAGTACCAGTTGCGCCCAACAAAACCTGTTCTTTTTTACCACTTTCAATACCAGAAACTAACTCTTGAATTGCTTCCGGCTGATCTCCACTTGGCTTATAATTAGAAACAAGTTCAAACATAAAGTACCACTTCCTTTATTAGTATGTTAGTTATCAATTGATTAATTCAAAAATTTAAATAACTTCCCAAAACACCCCTTATTTTACCATTAAAAAATAAATAAAACAAGCTCATTAAAAAACCAAAAAAAAAGAAAAAAGAATTAAATTTAAACATCTAATTCTTTTAATAATTCTGCCTTTGTCATTTTAGAATAATTTTTAATGCCTTTCTTCTTAGCTAGCTCTTTTAACTTAGTAATTGACATAGCTTCTAAATTATCTCCATCCTCATCAGGCATTCTACCATTCTCCACTAAATAATCAATTTGTTCTTTAGTAAGAGTTTCATATTCTAATAAGCTATCAGCTATTAACTTAAGTAAATCTCTATTTTTCTTTATAATCTCTGTTGCCTTATTATGACAATCATTAATTATCTTACGCATTTCCATATCAATTTCATTAGCAACTTCATTAGAAAAATGTTGTGTTTTATTATAGTCTCTTCCTAAGAATACACTACCAGCTTGTTGCTCAAATTGTAAAGGACCTAAATCACTCATACCATACTCAGTAACCATTGCCCTAACTATCTTTGTAGCCTTTTCAAAATCATTATGAGCTCCAGTAGTTATTTCACCAAAAACAACTTCCTCAGCTGTTCTACCACCTAATAGTCCAGTTATCTGCTCTAATAAATCACTTTTTGTAGAGCATAACTTCTCCTCACTAGGTACCATCATATTATAACCACCAGCTGAACCTCTTGGTATTATAGTAACCTTTTGTACATCACTAGCATTAGCTAATTTCAAACCAATAACGGCGTGCCCAGCCTCGTGATAGGCAACTAACTTTCTATCATTTTCACTATACTTATGAGAAGTCTTAGCAGGACCCATCAATACACGGTCCGTTGCTTCATCAATTTCACTCATAGTAATAACATCCTTATTTCTTCTAACTGCTAATAAAGCAGCCTCATTCAATAAGTTTTCCAAATCAGCTCCACTAAAGCCAGGAGTTCTCTTAGCCAAATTCTCTAAAGTAATACCATCAGCTAACTTCTTATTTCTAGAATGAACAGCCAATATTTCTTCACGTCCTCTTACATCAGGCAAATTAACCGTAACCTGTCTATCAAATCTACCTGGACGAAGAAGAGCAGGGTCAAGAACATCAGGTCTATTAGTAGCAGCAATTATAATAATTCCCTCGTTAGCGCCAAAACCATCCATCTCTGTAAGTAACTGATTAAGTGTTTGTTCACGTTCATCGTGACCTCCACCTAAACCAGTTCCTCTTTGTCTACCAACCGCATCTATTTCATCAATAAATATTAAACAAGGAGCATTTCTTTTAGCCTGTTGAAACATATCCCTAACACGACTAGCTCCAACACCAACGAATAACTCCACAAAATCAGAACCACTTATAAAATAAAATGGAACATCAGCTTCTCCAGCTACCGCCTTAGCAAGTAAAGTTTTACCAGTTCCTGGAGGACCAAATAACAATACACCCTTAGGAATTCTAGCACCTAACTTTTGAAACTTCTTTGGATTTTTCAAAAAGTCAATTAATTCCTTAACTTCTTCTTTTTCCTCTTTTAAACCAGCCACATCCTTAAATGTTACCTTATCTTTATCACTATTTAATTTAGCCTTACTCTTACCAAAGTCCATAGAACTTCTGTTACCAGCCAATTGCTTATTAAATATCCAGAAAGTCGCTATCAAAAGAAGCACTATTGGTAAAACATCAATAAGAATTAACCAAAACGAAGATGAAGAAGGGTCAGGTTTAGTCGTAAACTTAAAATCCTGTGTATCACTAGCTTCTACAATTCTACGCATAACTTCTTCACTTAATGGAAGTCTAGCCGTAAAATACTCATTTTTCTTATATCCCTCAAGTTTACCAGTAGCTTCATAAGTATAAGCATTACCCTTAGTAATTATCTCTAATTCCGTAATTTTTTCTTTTTCCAAATTTTCATTAAACTCATCATAAGTTAATACTTTAACATCATTATTTAAAACATTAAAAGTATAATATACCCCAAGCATTATAATGGCCAAAAATAAATATGGAAGTAAACCCTTTTTAATATTCTTTTTATCTATACCGTTGTTCATTTTTCTCCTCCTCAGTCATATTTCAATATTATATCATAACTTTCATTTTTCTTTTTGTCAAATTTTGACTTCTTCAAGCCAGGTATCCACACAATTTTTCCTCTAGAATCAGTAACAACTGGCCACAATTCTCTTTTTTCAATAGATATCTTTTTATCTATAAAAATATCTTTAACCTTTTTTGAACCATTTAAACCTTTAATCTTCATCCTATCTCCAAATCTTCTAGATCTTACTATCAAAGGTAAACTAACTTCCTTACTATTAAGCCTACATATATAATTACTGTTATCAGAAACATCACTTATCATTTCAATAACCATATTATTAGGTAATAAAACACTATCAGATAACTCAATTTCATAACTTGTTATATCAAATGTATCTCGCTTTAATTCTAGCACATTATATGTCTTACTCGCAATAACTAGATTAGGTAAGTTAACAAAACTATTCGCTTTTCTACTTCTTATTAAACTAAAAATTAAATCTATATGCCTATCATTTACTAAAATTAAATCATCCTGATAAAACATATTTAAAAAATAATAAATTATTTCCTTTTGAATAAACTCATCTTCCAATAAAAACTTATCAATTAAAATTTTTTCTCCATCAAGTACCCTCTTTAAAGCTTTATCTCTTTCTTTCTCAATAAATTCATAAGCCCTATGTAAATTATCACTAAATTTTAAAAATTTTAAATGAACATTACTATCTTCTTCTTTTAAGAAAGGAAGAACATATTTCCTATATCTATTTCTTGTATACTTATCCTTACTATTAGAACTATCTATAAAATACTTAACTTCATTTTCTTCATCATATTTAATTAATTCTTCCTTAGTATACTTTATTAAAGGTCTAACTATTTTATAATTACCCATATCTACTATTTTTCTAAAGCCACTATAACCATTTAAATTAGAACCTCTAACCAAACGCATCAAAACAGTTTCCATTAAATCATCACCGTGATGAGCGGTCATTAAATAATTAGCTTCATATTTTAAAACAACCATTTCAAAAAAATTATAACGAATATTACGTGCTTCATTATGAAAATTATCATCACCATATTCTTCAATAGTCATACTTTCAAAAATTAGCTCTTTCTCCTCACAATACTTCTTTAAAAAAGCTTCCTCTGTAACACTTTCTTTCCTAACATTGTGATTAACGTGCGCAACTATCAAAGACAAGCTATACTTATCTCTAACTTTTAAAAGCATATCTAAAAGAGCCATAGAATCAGGCCCCGTAGAACATCCAATAACTATTTTATCATTTTTAGAAAAACCAAAATCAGTATCAATATTTATCATAAAAACCACCCTTTTAAAGCAAATCCTTATATCAAAAAAAGAAGAACAAATATCTTATTCCTCTGGAATCTTTATAATATACTCACCATCTTTTGAATAAAAATATTTTTCTCTAGCATATCTTGCAATATAATCAGGGTCTTGTAACTTGTCAGCATCCACTCTAAGTCTTTCCTCTTCTTCCTTTAAAGAAACTAATTTTTTCTCTAAAGTCTGCTTCTCTTGATATTTTTCAAATATTTCTACCCAATATTTACCAATAGTGAAAGTCATAGCAACTATAACAATAACTGAACCAAGCCCTAAAAACAAAAAACGTCTTTTCTTTTTTATTTTGCTTTCTTTTGCCATAACTTATCACCTACCTACTCAATATATATTATACTAAAAATTACCTTGCTTTTAAAGACTTATTCCCTTCATTTACAACTAATTTACATTTCTTAATTATTTTTTCTTTTTCTTCGCTTAAAAAAGAAAAAAGTAAAAAAGCCTCCTAATAATAAAACTAAAAAATAATAATGCATTATTGCTCCGTTAATCCTCTTTAAAGCAAAAAAATAAATTAAACCTATTATATCAAAAAACAAAAAATTACAAACTGCTTTTCGATAAAAATTACCCAAAAATAAATATCTATAGAAAATTTTAGTTAAAAAAGCAAAGAAAATGCCATAAATAAAAGAAAAAAGCATACTTATAATTTGTATTTTTAAACTCATATTATTTAAATAATCTATTTAAAATACTTTCTTCTTTATTCTTCTTAGCATTTTCATCCATATAATTAATAGAATTAATTAACCCCTTAATAGTAACATTCCCCTGTAAAGTATCCAATTTAATTAATTCTAAACCCTCACCCTTTACAATCAAGTAACCCATTATAGTCTCCAAAATGAATTGTGAATTATCAAAATTATCAATTTTTTTAACCCCTGTAATAACTAAATTTTTTCTTTCTAACAAACTTATACTATGATTATAATTACTTATATTATTTTCTTTATCCATAATGTCCTCCTAGAAAATAATATGCAAAAATAAAAAAAATATGCGAAAAAAAACTACCATATGGTAGTAAAAAAATTCTATTCCTCTTCTAAAGGAGCGTCTTCTGCATTTTCATAAGCTTCCAAAATAGCTTCTTCAAACATAGAACGAACTTCAGGATTAATTGGATGTGCTATATCACGATATCCACCAGTAGCAGTTTTTCTACTAGGCATAGCGATAAATAAACCATTATCACCTTCAATAACACGAATATCATGAACAGCAAAACTATCATCAATTAAAACTGACGCTATTCCTTTCATACGAGATCCTTCTTTTTCGATTTTTCGTACATTTACAGATGTAATTTTCATACGATATTCCTCCCTTATAAAGTAATTGCACTTTATAACTACATTTTATACTAAAGAATTAGAAAATGCAAGTATATTCTATTTGAGTTTCGGTTTTTTACAAAAAAAACGAGCTACATTTTATTATGAATCAAATTATAGAAACATTTTCGAGAA
>CANRQG010000029.1 GCA_947632735.1 uncultured Bacilli bacterium
GGGGGGGTATAATCTTATTAATAAAAAATAAAAAATGTGCAAAAAAAAGTTGGTGAAAAGATGAAAAAGCTAAAAGAAAGTACAAAGATAATAATAGGTATGGTAATAGGCCTAATATTATCAACAGCTTCATATGTAGTAGCAGAAAACTTAATAGATAGTAAAGATGTAATTTATGAAGATAATTCAAATTTGGTTGCGAATAATGTGCAAGATGCGATAGATGGAACTTGTTCAAAGATAGATACACGATTATCGGACATAGAAGATAAGTTGTACACAGTAAAAAATCTTGCTATATCAAGAGGTTATGAACCAACTACTAATGAACTTGCATATACAGGTGTATCAATAACTTTACCCGCAAAATCATACTGTAGTATAACAGGCGGGGCTGGTTATTATTCACACATCCCATTAAGAGTTTCATTAAATAGTAACTCAACATCTTCAAATTCAACACTGTCATATTCTGATTATAGTTCGCCACAAGTTACGGATGGAGCTTCTATTAACTCCACAACCTATAGTGTCTATACCGAAAACGCTATGACAATATATTTATGGGTTAAATATTCATACAATGTAAATCCAGCATCTAAGTTAGAAAGCTTATATATCACTGGCTTCTGTGCCACTAAATATAAGTAAAAAATTTAAACATAAAAGTTAAAAATTTTTGTGGTCACACTGCACAAAAACTTTTTTTTGCACAAATTTTATGGAAAAGTCGTCTTGATAATACCCATCGGGGGGGGGGTATAATTTTATTAATAAAAAATAAAAAATGTGCAAAAAAAGCTGGTGAAAAAAGTGAAAAAAAGAAAATTATGTTTAATAATAGTAGCTAGTATATTAATAGGAATAATAGCATCAGTAGGAATATCTTGTGCCTTAGCAGAAACCTTAATAAATAGTAAAGACGTAATTTATGAAGATAATTCAAACTTGGTTGCCGATAATGTGCAAGATGCAATAGATGGAACTTGTTCAAAGATAGATACAAGACTATCTACTATTGAAGATAAGTTATATAATTTGCAAAAACTATCTGGTACAAAAATTTTTTCTCCATCAACAGAATGGTCATATACTGGTCTAGAAGTAACATTTCCAGCAAAATCATATTGCAGTATTTCCATAAAACCCAGCTATTTTTATACACCACCTGAAGGTATACAGATATGTCTTAATAGTAATACCAATAATTGCGTTTCTATATCATCCAATAGTGAAGCTTGGAGCAAAAGTACAACTTTTAGCGATTATAGTGAAAGCTCTACTACTTACTATGTTCTAACAAAATATGCACGTAATGGTGTTAATAATGAATCTGTTCAATATTGGGGTTTTTGTGCCACTAAATATAAATAAATTATTAATAAATTATACAAAGACATCTAAACTGTCTTTTATTTTTTACATAAATATTGTATAATTTTAATTAGAAAAGGGAATTAGAGGTGACATATGAAAGCATTAATAACAGGTGCCTCATCAGGTATAGGACTATCATTTGCTAAAGTATTAGCTGAACAAAATTATGAATTAATTCTAGTCGCAAGAAATAGAAGAAAATTAGAAGAAGTACAAGAATCTTTAAAAGCTAAAGTTACCATTATAGTAACTGATTTAGCTAATGAACAAAAAGTAAAAGAATTATATGCTTTCATCAAAAAAGAAGATATAGATATCCTTATTAATAATGCTGGTTTTGGCGACTTTGGTTTCTTTACCGAAACAGACCTTTATAAAGAATTAGAAATGATAGATACTAATATTAAAGCTGTTCATATTTTAACTAAAGCTATCTTAAAAGATATGGAAAAAAAGAACTTTGGTTATATATTAAATGTTTCCTCATCCGCAGCTTTTCAACCAGGCCCTTTAATGGCAACCTATTATGCCACTAAGTCTTATGTTTATCAGTTGACTTGTGCTCTGTACTATGAAGAAAAGAAAAAGAAAAATAATATTCATATCTCAGTTTTATGTCCTGGACCTGTTGATACTAATTTTAATGATGTGGCAAATGTCAATTTTAGTGTCTCACCACTTTCAAGTGATTATGTAGCTAGATACAGTATTGAAAAAATGTTTAAAAATAAAATGATAATAATACCAGGTATAAAAATGAAACTAGCTAAGTTCTTTAGTCGCTTTGTTTCAGATAAATTTTTACTAAAAATAATTTATAATATTCAAAAAAGAAAACGTAGTTAAGTTTTATCTATTTAGGGGGAATAATTATGGAAAACTACAATGCAAAAGTACGAGAAATAGTTGAAAATTGGGTTGAAACAGGAAATAATGCCGGTATTGATTCCAAGAAATTTATTGATATATTAATTCCATTTATAGGTGATTTTTTTAATGAAGATACTGACAACTTATCCAATAAGATAATTACTACTTACTTATTAGAAGTAGCTTTTTTAGATGCTTATAAAATGTACTCTTATCGTCAAAAAGAATGTCTTAAGTCTGATTACGATGAAGAAATATTCGCCATACTAAATGATATCGAAGATTTTGAAGACTTATTTAAAACTGTCTGCGAAGACCAAGATTTTTTTGCGGCAATAATTTTAGCTGTCTATGACTTTGCTAGCTTAGATTACTTAGGAAAATCAAGAATAATGAAATCTCTTTCCGAAGAGGAAAATGGTTACTTAACCGATATGTTTCCTATCAATGAACAAGATGTTATAACATATAATAAAAAAGTAGATTTATCAACAATAATTAACTACATAAATGAAAGAACAATTTATCAAAATAAAATCGAAAGTATGGACTTTCCCGGTGGAATACTTGCGAACGTCTTAGGTTATATCCGTAATTTAATAGTTCTAGATTATTCCAATGCCATATCTTTACTAGGAGAAATTGGTCAAGTTGATTATGCCGTTTCTAAATTTGTCGCTACTAAAGATTCTCTTGAAGAAGAAGATAAAGAATCGATTTTAGAACATATTGATTTATATGAAAATTATCCATTAGATGAGATTTTAGCTCGCTTAATTACTGACCAAGACTTCTTAAAAGATGCTATTTGGATGGTCGCTAGTGGAATAGTTTATAACTATTTTGATGGTATAGAAATAGATAAAGCAGCCTTAAAGACAGAAGATATAGAAAAAGTAACTAAAAAATTTGTTTTAAATGATAAAAAGAGGAACTAATTTATGGAACCAATAATCTCCTTAAAAAATCTAACTTATCTAAATGTTTTTAATAACTTTTCTATTTCCTTTCCTAAACAAAAATTTATCGCCATCTCAGGTCCTAATAATTGTGGCAAAACAACATTAATAAGAATTTTAAGTGGAAATATTTTTAAAAGTAATGCGCTTATATATAATAAAAAATATTTAGAAGAAGAAAACTTAGATGATTATTTCAAACTAGTTAAAGAAATAATTCCCGAAGAGCTAACCTTTTTTTATAATAATTTAGAAGAAGAAAGTCTTTCTTTTTTAACTAAAGAAAATAAAGAAACATACACTAAACTACTAAAAGCCTTTTCTCTAAGTAAAATAAAAAAAATAGCCTTTAAAGATTTAGATACTTCTACCTTAATAAAAATAAAATTATTACTTCTTCTTTTAGAAGAACCTAAAGTTCTTTTACTTGATGATGTAGGTCTTTATTTTACTAAAGAAGAATTTTCTAAAATACTAAAAACTCTACAAGCCTATCAAAAAGAAAAAAAGTTAACTATTATTATGACAACAAGTAATTTAGAAGAAACTATTTATCTAGATTATTTATATATTATTACTAAAAACACTATCTTTTTAGAAGGAAAACCATTAGAAGTTTTAGAAAAAGATAATATCTTAAATAAAATAGGTTTACCTCTACCATTTATGATAGATTTATCAGTAAAATTAAAAGATTATGATTTAGTAAAAAAAATAGAACTTGATATGGATAGGATGGTTGATGAGTTATGGAAATAATTTTAAAAAACTATTCTTTCTTAAATAGAAAAATAAATTTAACTCTAAAAAGTAATACAATTATTGGTTTAACTGGTCCTAATAAAGAAAAACTTATTCATCTTCTTAGCCTTAATGAGTTAGAAAGTGGTACTTTTTTAATAGGTGATAATAAAGTTACTAAAGAAAATATCAAAGTCTTTCGTAAAAGAATAGGTTTAGTAGAGCAAGATATTAAAAGAAGTTTTTACCATCTAACTGTTAAAGAATTTTTTCTTACCGAAATAAAATTAAAAGAATTAACCTTTTCAGATACTGTTAAAAAATTAAAAGATTCATTAAAAATAGTTGGATTAAACTCTACTTTTCTTGATAAAACACTTAAAGAATTATCAACCCTAGAAAGAAAATTAGTTTTAATAGCTAATATGTTATTAGCTAATCCTAAAGTAATTATAATTGAAGAGCCCTTTTTAGGAATAGATTTAATTAATGAAAAAAAAATAATGAGACTATTTTTAAAACTACAAGAAAAATATCAAAAAACATTACTTTTTTCTTCAGATAATACAGAAATTTTGTATAAATACAGTAAAGAAGTAATAATCTTAAATAATGATGGAATCCTGCTAGCAGGTGATACTTCCTCAATATTTAAAGAAGTTGAAATACTACAAGAAAATAATATTAAAGTACCACCAATAGTAGAATTTACTTATCTTGCTAAAAAAAATAAACACGTAAAATTGGACTATCATAAAGATATTCGTGATATTATTAAAGATATTTATAAACACGTATAGAAAGGAAAAGCATTATGCGATTTTTAATTAAATTTAGTTATGATGGCAGCTCATATTGTGGTTATCAAAAACAACCTCATAAAGAAACTATCGAAGAAAAATTAGAAACGGCCTTAACAAAAATAAATGCTGGTAAAAAAACAGCCGTTACCGCTACTGGTCGTACTGACAAAAAAGTTCACGCTTTATGTCAATATGCTCATTGTGACTTAGATGTAAATATTACTGAGAAAAATTTAAAAAGAGCCCTTAACAGTAACTTGCCCGAAGATATCCACGTTATAGAAGTAAAAAAAGTTTCCTCAACATTTCACGCTCGTTACAATGTTAAAGAAAAAGAATATAATTATTATTTAAATATAGGAGAATATAACCCAATACTAAGAAACTATGTTTTTCAATATAATCATTCGCTAGATATTGAAAAGATGCAAAAAGCTATCAAATATTTTGATGGAACACACGACTTTCGTGCTTTTGTAACAGAAAATAAAGAAAAAGAAAACTGCATTAGAACAATAAGAAAAGCTAGTATTTCCATAAAAGATAATATAATTACTTTTTCCTTTATAGGTAATGGCTTTTTACGTTATCAAGTTAGAAATATGGTAGGTATCCTTATAAGAGTAGGTGAAAATAAACTTTCCCCAGAAACTGTGGAAAAAGTCTTATTAAGTAAAGATAGAACTAAATCAGGTAAGACCGCTCCAGCTGAGGGGCTTTATCTAACGAAAATTACCTTTAACGAATAATTACTTTTTCTTTACAAAAGCCATAAAAAGTACAAAAAAGTATTGCTTTTTAACAGTACTTTTAGTATAATTTTAATCGGTACATTTAAATCCCCACATAAATTAGACCGTGGGAAAGTCTAATTTAAGTAAAAGGAGAAAATTATGAATAGTTATATGCAAAAAAAAGAAACAGTAGAACGTAAGTGGTACGTAATCGATGCTGAAGGTAAATCTTTAGGTCGTGTAGCTTCACTTGCTGCTAAATATTTACGTGGAAAACACAAACCAACTTACACTCCACATATTGATTGTGGTGATAATATTATAATCATTAATGCTGAGAAAGTTAATTTAACAGGAAACAAATTAGAAAACAAGATGTATTATAATCACTCAATGTATACAGGTGGTTTAAGAGAAAGAACAGCTAAGGTTATGCGTGAAGAGTATCCAGTTGAAATGATGGAAAGAGCTGTAAAAGGAATGCTTCCACATAATAGACTAGGAAGAGCTATGTATAAAAAATTATTTGTTTATGCTGGAAATGAACATAAGCATCAAGCACAAAAACCAGAAGTGCTTGAAGTAAAGTAGGAGGATAGGTTATGGCAAAAGAAGAAAAAAGAGTATATACTGGAACTGGTCATAGAAAATCTAGTGTTGCTAGAGTTACTTTAATTCCAGGTAAAGGTAAAATTACCGTTAATGGTAGAGATGTAAGAGAATATTTTCCATCAGAAATTTGTGTAATGGACCTATCTCAACCACTAGTTTTAACAAACACAGCAGAAATTTTTGATGTTGATGCTAAAGTAAGTGGTGGCGGCTTCCAGGGACAAACTGGAGCAATACGTTTAGGAATTACAAGAGCTTTACTTCAATATGATTCAACTACACCAGCTGATTCTGAAAACAGTTTTAGAAAAACACTTAAAGTAGCAGGAATGATTACTAGAGATTCACGTAAGAAAGAACGTAAGAAACCAGGTTTAAAGAAAGCACGTCGTGCTCCACAATTTTCTAAGAGATAAAAAACAGTTTCTTTTATGCCTCATAAACATAAGTTTATGGGGTTTTTCTTTTTAAGTTCTAATTAAATTTAATTATTTCCATCCTTCTAAGGTGCATATATTAAAACTGGAGGAGGAATTTATGTTAAAATTAGAGTATTTGCAAAAAATATTACTTATATCAATTGCCCTAAGTACTATAACTTGTACATTTATCCAAAAAACCAAAAAGCATTTCAAAAAAAGCAAAGTTATTACTATTTATTCTTTATTAATTAATATCGTAATTGGTTTACTATTTTGTATGAGTTTTACTGACATCACTTTCCCCAATAGTTTATGGGTAGGCTTATTTTCCTTTCTTGGAGCTGACACAATTTACAAAACTTTAGAAGGCAAACTTGCTCCTTATAGTAAAATCGTTGCTGAAAAAGAAAAAACAATAAAAGAAGAAAACATTATTAATAAGGAGGAAAAATAATGGAAAAGCCTTTATATCCAAGTAAAGTGATGCGTATTACTCAGGGTTACAATGAAGGAAGCCACATAGACAGCTTCGCAATTGATGATGCCGGAACTGATACAGGTAAAGATTCTATTTATGCACCATTTACAGGCATAGTAAAAAAGATTTATCAAAGTGACGCTAATGAAGTATGGCTTGAAAGTGTTGACAAAGTCTTATATCCAGATGGAACAATTGATTATATGACAATTCTTTTTGCTCATTCAGATGATGTAAGTAACTTATTTGTTGGTAAAAAAATAATGCAAAATGAAGTATTTTATTCCGAAGGTACAAAAGGACAAGCAACAGGAAATCATTGTCATATAGAATGTGCTAAAGGTAAATTTACTGGTACAGGTTGGCACAAAAATAATGCTGGCAATTGGTCAATTAATAATGGCAAAAAACCTGAAGAATGTCTTTGGATAGACGATACTATAACGATTATAGATAAAAACAATTATAATTTTAAAAAAATAGAACCAGAAATATTAGAAGAAACACCACCAATTACTAATGAAAATAATAATCCACAACAAGAAACTAATATAGAACTAATATTTACTTGCCCTAAGGATGATTTATACGGAATTTATCTAAAAAAAGATGAAAAACTATACTTAGAAAAATAATATTTAAAGAAAAAGACTTTTTGAGAAAATAAAAGTCTTTTTCTTATCCCAACGCAACATCTAAAATCATCATTACTGAAAAACCAATTAGAGTAAAAAGCGCCATTAAATCTTTTTTTGTATTACTTTGACTTTCAGGAATTAATTCTTCCACAACAACATAAATCATTGCTCCAGCCGCAAAAGACAACATAAAAGGTAAAAGAACTTGTATCTTTAAAACCAATATAGCGCCAATAACTGCGGCAATAGGTTCAACAATTCCACTTAATTGTCCATAAAAGAACGCCTTACCTCTAGATACACCTTCTCTTCTTAATGGTAAACTAACGGCGCTACCCTCTGGAAAATTTTGTAAACCAATACCAATAGTTAAAGTAATAGCCGATAAAATAGTTGAACCAGTAAAATGATAAGCAGCTGCTCCAAAAGCAAAACCTAGTACTAATCCTTCAGGAATATTATGTAAAACAATTGAAAAAATAAGCATTAAACAACGTTTTTTTCTATTACCATCTATTTCCTTTTTTTGTGAAAACAAAGTATAAAACTTATCTCCTAAAAATAAAAGTAACCCTCCACTAAAAAAGCCTATAAAAGCGACTAACCAAGTTATCATATTAAGTTTATTTGCCATATCAATAGCCGGACTTAGTAATGACCAAAAAGATGCTGCGACCATTACACCTGCTGAAAAGCCTAATAAAGCATCCATTATACTTTTTCTAACTTTTTTAAAGAAAAAAACAATTGCTGCTCCAAACAAAGTAATGCTCCAAGTAAAAATACCCGCAATTAAAGCTTGCCATACAGGACTAATGTTTATAAACCATTTTAATAAAATATTAATCACCACTATAAAATATGCTAAAGTTAAAAAAAGGTTATTTCCTCTACGCAACTTTATAGAAATAACCCTTACTATTAATTATTTTTTCTACCAACAAGCCAATCCATTGAAATATTATAAGTTTTGCATATCGCAAAAGCATTCATCGTCGTAATTAGATTAAGACCAGTTTCATAATGACTATAAGTAGTTTGGGATAATCCACAGCCACTAGCGAACTTGGCTTGTGATAATTTAAGTTTTTCTCTTACTTCCTTTAATCTCCTACCTATCTTTAATTTATCTGCCTTTATTTTACTATCACTTTTCCTATTTTTTCTAGTAAAACCAACTACAAAATCTAAAGAATAATTATATAAGTTGCAAAATCTAACTAACTTACTAAATGGTATAGAATCACTTGATGTTTCCCAACCAGAAACCGTTTTTCTGTCAACTCCAAATATTAAACCCAGTTCCTTTTGTGTCATTTCTAGTTCTTCTCGACAATACTTTAAATTATTACCAAACATACTCTTCACCACTAATATTTTCCCATTTATTTAACTATTAACCTTAAAAGTCTGGAAAATAGGTTAAAAAAGTGTTATACTGTTTTTAATAAAAAATAAAAGATAGGAAAATTACTAGGAAATAAACCTATCTATAATAAATTAAATGGAGGAAAAAATGTTAAAAAGAAATAGAAAAATAATAGTTGTAATAATTATGTTAATTTTAATAGGTGGCATTGTTGCCTTGGCAGAAACTTTAATAAATAGTAAAAATGTCGTTTATGAAGACAACTCTAATTTAATGGCCGATAATGTCCAAGATGCCATAGATAACACTTGTGCAAATATTGATAAGCGATTATCTGAAATAGAAGATAAATTGTATACAGTAAGTAATTTTAGTGTATCTAAATCTCTTGAAACAGCTCCCTTAACACTTTCCTATACTGGACTTTCTATCGATTTACCAGCTAATTCTTATTGTAGTGTAACAGGACGATTAGGATATAATGTTCATCCACCTATAAAGGTTGCTTTAAATAGAAGTCCTACATCCCATATCGATGTCCTAGCTTACAATTATCCGGTTGATGGTACTAATGCTACAAACACAAGCGTTACAGCAAATATTCATACTGATAAAGCTATGACCGTGTATTTATGGGGAATATATCGTGAAGCTAATCTGCAACTACCAGAAACAGTTTTCATCGATGGCTTTTGCGCCACTAAATACGAACGATAACTACCAAAACAAAAATATATTTAAGAAAAAATTATTAAAAAGTCCGATTATTATTGTAAAAATCCTAAAAAATCGATATAATATGGTTTAGAATAGGAATAATAACTGGGGTGATTTTCAGTGATAGTTAGGCTTATCAAAAAAAGAAAAATTTATAATTTTGAATTACCAACTAAAGTAGCTGGAAATTACTGGATAACTGATAATGACTACTTAGGTAATACAAGAAATTTAATTAATGTTGTTGAAGAAAATGGCGAATGGAGAATAAAAAGTGACTTTGAAACTAAAATAATGGCTGGTGAAAAAGAAATAGAATCAGCTGTTTTAAAAGACTATAGTCTCTACTTTTTAAAAGTAAATACTGATAATGAATACGTTATTCTTTACTGTTCTCCATCATCAGATACAGATAGTTTAAAACTACACCTAAAAAAAGATAGTGAAATTATTATTGGTAATGACAACAGAACAAATATAGCCTACACTTATCCCTTAGTTTCTAAACAACACGCTAGACTAATCTATAATAAAGGCGTATGGTTAATTCAAGACTTAAATAGTAAATATGGTACTTATGTAAATAATGTAGCAGTAACAGCTGCTCAGTTGGAATATGGAGATATTATTTTTATAATGGGACTTCGTATCATTGTTATGAAAGACTCTATTATTATAAATAATATTGGTAACCTAGTTCGCTTTGATAATAATTTGTTTGAAGTCCTACCACCTATAATTCAAAAGCAAGTAAAACAAGATAACCCTGATGAAGAGGGCATTGAATTTTTTAAAGAAGACGACTACTTCTATAAATCACCTCGTTTCAAGACCAGAATAGAAGATGTTAATATCACCATAGATGCTCCTCCAGGCAAAGAACAAGAAGATAAAACACCCCTTATTTATACTATTGGACCAATGTTAACAATGGCAATGATGTCAATGATGATGGGCTATAATGCCTTATCAGGTGTAATTAGCGGTTCAACTGATATTGGTACTGCTATGCCGTCTTTAGTAATGGCCGGAGCTATGATTATGACTATGTTATTATGGCCAATTTTGCAAAGAAGATATCAGAAAAAACAAAGAAAAGAAAAAGAAGAACTACGTCAGAAAAAGTATTTAGAGTATATCGAGTCCAAAAGACAAAAAATTCAAGCTGAAATGAAAGTTCAACGTCAAATACTTATCGATAATTATCTACCTTTAACCGCAATTAAAGAAATTGTCTACAATAAAAAAAGAAGTTTATGGGAAAGAGAATTAGAACAAGATGACTTTCTAGATTTAAGACTTGGTGTAGGCTCAACCGAATTAAAAGGCCACATTGCCTTTCCTGAAGAACACTTTTCCTTAGAAGATGATAATCTCTTACAAGAAGTTTATAAACTAGGAGCTGAGTCAAGGACACTAGAAAATGTTCCTATCTCTATATCATTTATTAAAAATAACATCTCAGCTATTATTGGAACCGCCACAAATAAAAAGCAATTTATTGAAGGGCTAATCTTACAAATGATAACCTTTCATAGTTATGAAGACTTAAAAATTGTAGTTCTTACTAATGACCAAAATGCTACTAATTGGGAGTATTTAAAAGTAGCGCCTCATTGTTGGAGTAATAATAAACAAACCCGTTATTTTGCCACCACATTAGATGAAGCTAAAGAAATATCTCTTATATTAGAACAAGAGTTTCAAGCTAGAAAGTTTAAAGACGTTAATGGCAAAATGGAAGTAAGCACTGTCGATTATCATCGCCTAAAGCCTTACTTTGTTATCTTTACTGATGACTATAAAACTTTAAGAGACCTAGATATTTTAAAAGATGTTTGCGAGATGGAAGTAAATTATGGTTTTAGCTTAATTGTCGTAAGTCCTAGACTTATCAATATTCCAAATGAATGTAAAACCTTTATAAGTATTGGTGATAAAGCATCAGGAGTATTCGAAAATGAATTAGTCTCTAATAAACAAAAAGAGTTTCAAGCTGATTATGACCCAACCTTAAATATATATGAGTGTTGTAAAATACTAGCTAATATTCCTATTGATATCGCTAAAGAAAATAGAACTCTACCTCAAGGTTTGAGCTTCCTTGAAATGTATAATGTTGGTATGGTTGAACAACTAAATATCTTAAATAGATGGAAACAAAATGACCCAACTAAGTCGTTGCAAGCTCCTGTTGGTTTTGATAAATCAAGAGAATTATTTAAATTAGACTTACACGAAAAGGCCCACGGACCTCACGGCTTAATAGCTGGTATGACTGGTTCCGGTAAATCAGAATTTATTATTACCTATGTCTTATCAATGGCTTTGAATTATCATCCTTACGAAGTATCCTTTGTCCTTATCGATTATAAAGGTGGTGGACTAGCTGGTGTTTTCCAAAATAAAGAAACAGGTATGAAATTACCTCATTTAGCAGGAACAATTACTAACCTAGATACTGTTGAAATGAATAGGTCGTTAGCGTCTATTCAAAGTGAATTGCGTAAAAGACAAAGAATGTTTAATGAAGCTAGAGATAAACTAGATGAAAGTACTATCGATATATATAAATATCAAAGTTTATTTAGAAAAGGCTTAGTAGATAAACCAATATCTCATCTTTTTATCATTTCCGATGAATTTGCTGAATTAAAAGACCAACGCCCAGAATTTATGGACCAATTAATCTCAACTGCTCGTATTGGTCGTTCTCTAGGAGTTCACCTTATTTTAGCAACCCAAAAACCAAGTGGTGTCGTTAATGACCAAATTTGGTCAAACTCAAAATTCAGAGTCTGCCTAAAAGTTCAAGATAAATCAGATAGTATGGATATGATTAAAGTTCCCGATGCCGCTTCTTTGAAAAATCCTGGCCGTTTCTATCTTCAAGTAGGTTATAACGAATTATTTGCGATGGGCCAAGCTGCTTGGGCTGGAGCTCAATATTATCCAACCGAAAAAAGAAAGAAAAAAGTTGACCAGTCAATTAATATTATTGATAACGTTGGTAACTCTATTAAATCCTTAGAATTAAAAACCAATGAAGTAGTTGTTCAGTCTAAAGGTGAAGAAATCACTAATATCATAAAATACATAGTTGATGAAGCTAGGAGTGAGCAAGTTTCTATTCCTCAATTATGGCTAGATAGAATACCTGACTTTATCTACATTGACAAAATAAAAGAAAAGTATTCTTATGAAGCTTCAAAAAATATTATCAACCCTATCATTGGAGAGTATGACGACCCAGATAATCAAAAACAAAATATCTTAACCCTACCTCTATCACAAGATGGTAATACTATTATTTATGGTTCAACTGGTAGTGGTAAAGAATTGATGTTAACAAGTATTATTTATTCAACTATCACAACTCACGATACCAAAGAAGTAAACTTCTATATTCTAGACTTTGGTGCTGAAACATTAACGATGTTTAAAAATGCTCCTCACGTAGGAGAAGTAATCTTATCAGCCGAAACTGAAAAAATAGCCAATTTATTCAAAATGATTCAAAGAATTATCGATGAAAGAAAAAAATTATTCGTCGACTATAACGGTTCATATGACTTTTATATAAGCCACGGTGGTAAACAGATTCCAATGATTATTATAATTATTAATAATGTTGAAGCTTTCCTAGAAACATATAGTGACTTTGAAGAGCCAATTGGTCAGTTAACAAGAGATTGTCTAAAATATGGTGTAGTCTTTATCTTTAGTACCAGTGGAACTAATACTGTAAGATATCGTCTACGTCAGAACTTTAAACAAAATATCGTTTTACAATTTAATGACCCTTCGGACTATGGCTCTATATTAGCTGGAGTACGTAAAAAAGAACCATCTAAAATTTATGGGCGTGGACTTATTTCCCTAGATGGTATCTATGAATTCCAAACAGCTTATCCCTATGCTGAAGAAAAAATGATTGATTACATAAAAGTAATAAGTAATAAATTAAATAATATATGTGACTTTAAGGCTAAAAGAATACCAGTATTACCAGAAGTAGTTAACTTTGCTTCCGTAAATGAATATATTGGAAACTTAGAAACAATTCCAGTTGGTATTACAAAAGAAACCCTAGAAATAGCTCCTATAAATCTAAAAAACAAATCTATGTATGTAATAACAGGAGAAGATATTTCAACCGAACCTATCTTCTATAGTGGTCTAAGTAATGTCATTACTAAAATTCCTAATACGCATTGTATCATAATGGATGCCGCTAATATTTTAAACGACCTATCATCAGAAAGAATTATTTACTCCAATGACTTCTGCACTAACTCATTAGAAAAATTAACTTTTTTCTATGAAAAATTAAGCACAGCTAAGACAAATGAAATAGTAGTATGCTTAATAATTGGCATTACATCATTATTATCAAAACTAACTGAAGAAGAAAAATCTAAGTTAATAGAAATAATGCAAAAAGCTAAAGACAACGTTAAATTTATTATAATAGATACAATTGACAACATCAAAAGCTTAGCTTATGAAAGCTGGTTTAAAGATAACGTTGACTTATCCGATGGTATATGGATAGGTAATGGTATAAGTAATCAATTCACTTTAAAAGTAACTACCTCATCAAGATTACTTAGAGCTGAATTAGGACCTGACTTTGGTTACATAATTGTTAAAGGCAAAGCTTATGTTATTAAGTTCCTTGCTAATGAGTAGGAGGCAATATGAATAAAAATAAGATTCTAATAGAATTAGAAATTCCCTCAATAGAAAAATCATATGATTTATATATTCCTATTAATAAAACTGTTGGTACAATAAAAAGCTTAATAGAAGAATCTCTCGTAGAACTAACTGAAAATGCTTATATTATAAAACCTGATACTAACTTCTACAGTAAAGAAACAGGAGAAATTTATGACGTAAATAAAAGCGTCAGAGAGACAAATCTACAAAATGGTTCAAGAATTATCTTAATTTAAGGAGGAAGTATGCAAGAATATAAAGAATATGTTCAAGCCGTCAACAAAATATATGAGCAACTAAATATAATGAAAACAAAATGGAATGACCAAGATAATCACAATTATATCGAAAGTATAGAAGAATATAAACCAGTAGTAATTAAGTATGCTGACAGTTTTAAAAAAACTACTGAAACAACGGAGGAAATTTAATGATAGGTGAATTAAAATATGAAGAAGTGGAAGAAGTATCAAACACTTTAAAAAAAGCCTCTTCCAAAATAAATGAACTCATTAAAGATAAAAATATTCAAGAACTAGCCGACTTTGCTGCAACAGTAGAAGGATACTCAAAATATTTAGATACTACCTTAGAAATAAATAAAGATGCTGATAAAGCTTTAGAAAAATTAGCTAGTCAAAATCAATAAGCTAGCTAAAACCAATAATAAAAGAAAAAAAACTTCATTGAGAGTTTTTTTCTTTTTCTTTTTTCTTAACATACTTTAGAATAATATGATTAACTTCCTCGTTGAAACTTTTACCTTCTTTCTTGGCTTCTTTTTGTAATTTTTCATACAATTCCTTCTTAAGATTTAATGTAAAATTCATAACTATCACCTCTATAACAAAATTATAACAAATTTGTTATATTTTAGGTAGCTTTTTTGATACTTATTTTATACAGATAGTTTTTTGTGTAAAGTAAAAAGTTTCATACTTACTATTCTGAAACTTCTTTTTCTTTTTCTTCAATGTATTTTTCAATAATATAGTTAAGTTCTGAATTTATACTTCTCTTTTCTTTTTCAGCTAATTTTCTTAACTTATCCCATAAATCTTCAGGGACTCTAATATTACTAGAAATCATTTTCATCACCTACCAGTATTGTACTAAAATGTTACTAATTAATGATAGACACAAAATGTTGCTATTGAATACTAAATTGTTTTTGAAAAAATAGTGGCTATGTAGCCAGTAGTACCACAGTAGTAACAAGTACTATAATTATAGTATCATAATAGTATTAATAAATAACTAAAAAATAATAAGAAAAGTGGTGCTTTATATGAGACAGAAAAACAAGTATATATATATAATGGGCTTTATAACTAGTATCCTTTTAGTTGGAACAATATCAGTATTCGCTGTTAGTACAATTATAGATAGTAAAGAAGTTAGTTATGACAATGAGAC
>CANRQG010000030.1 GCA_947632735.1 uncultured Bacilli bacterium
GAAAAACCAAATAGAGACTTGTTATTTACCATAATAGATAGAATAGAAGCAGATGAAAATCGAAATATAACAATTAAGTTCAAATATCAAATTCTTGAGGATTATACCTTTAAATATGTTGATAAAAATTTGGTAAGAAATCCTTACGGGAGACATGGTAAATCAGCAAAAATATGATATAATAAATTCTAAACAAATTTAGGAGGTTATTATGAATAATAAATTTGCTTTATCATTTGGAATAGCATTAGTTATTGTTGGACTTCTAAACATTTTTTTTGAAACCAGTAATATAATTTTGTTCGGTTTGTCAGTAAGTACAACAATATTTTCTATTATGAATATGTTAGTACCTAAAATAAAAAATAAAAAGGCAGAGTTATTATATGTTATTCCATTTATTTTATTGGTTTCTATTTTTTGCTATAGTAACTCGTTAATGGATTTTGAAATCATTTCAAACGTAGTTAATGGTAAAACTACAAATATTTTAACATTTATGTCATTTGGTTTTTTGTTTATTAGTGAATATGTTAATTATAGCAATGCAAAAAAACAATATTTAAAATTCCAAATGGATATGATTACTGATAACTTAAAATATAGTGCATTAATAATTGGCGTTGAAAATGAGTATTTAAAATCAATTTTAAGTAACCCAAATTCTAATGGTATAGAAAAGTTCATCAATGAAATAGAGAAATTATGTAACGAAAAAGTAAGACTGTCAAACATAGATTTAGAACTATTAAATCAAAACAAGGGATTATTTACAATTCAAGATTTGAATATGGCTTATCAAAAATACCATGATATTTTAAATATAGATGATAAAATCGAAAAATATAATCAAAAACATGATAATAAAAAGAATACAAAATAACCACTAGGGTCAATTTCAGGTGGCGAAGGCGCCGAAATCGTATATTCCCTACGCAATGATGACACACTCGCAAATATGGCCCTAAATAATATAGGCGAAGCAGGCCAAATAAAAAGAAAAGCCTATCAAAGACGCCTTCCAGAAAATCCCAATAGAGACTATTACTACATCCTAAGAGAAACAGGCAACGTTGAACCAATTCTCGTAGAATACGGCTTCATAGATAATGCCAAAGACGCAAATAAATTAAAAAACAATTTAGAAGACTATGTTGAAGGCGTCGTAAAAGCCATTGCCGATTATACGGGCTATAAATATACCCCACCAGGCATAAGTAGTGCAACCACAACTTACATAGTACAAAAAGGTGACACCCTATATAAAATAGCCAATATGTTCAAAATACCAATTCAAGAACTAATCGATATAAACAACTTAACAACAGATGTACTACAAATCGGTCAAACCCTAAAACTAAAAAGAGAAGAACCAAGCCCCGAAACAATATCCTACACAGTTCAAAAAGGCGATACCCTTTATGCCATAGCCAACAAATTCCAAACCACCGTCAATAACATAAAAAGCCTCAATAATCTAACCACAAACACCCTATATATCGGCCAAGTCCTAAAAATATCCAAATCACCATCCGATAGCGACGTAGACACCCCTGATAGCCCTAACTATCCAAATGTGCCAGACGCACCAAGTAACCCAGATAATCCAAGTACCCCAACCACACCAAATAATCCTACAAATCCATCGCCTAATCAGCCATCATCCGACAATTACTATATTTACACCGTCCAAAAAGGCGATAGCCTATGGCTAATAGCTCAAAAAAATAATATACCCGTAGATACACTAATAAAATTCAATAACCTAACTTCCACCATTCTCCAAATTGGCCAGCAACTAAAAGTACCAAATACAAACACATCTTCCACTAACGTCTACACAGTAAAAAAGGGTGATACCCTATGGTCAATTGCCAGAGAAAATAATATCACAGTTGATGAGCTAAAAAAACTAAATAACCTTACCACAAATTTCCTAAGTATCGGTCAAAAATTACTGTTATCATAAACACATAACATAACAAGCCCCAGCAAAACCATAACACCGACATCCCACATCACACATCTCACGATTCTACATTCCACCCCAAAACTACACAAAAAGACCGCCACCCCCAACGAGTGACAGCCTTTTTCATATTCTAATAAGTTTTCTTTCTAGCCTGAATAATACCATAAGTAACGCCACCAATAACAAGCACAATTATTATAGTAGCAACAATATCAGAAGACTTAGACTTTCCCTTGTCATCCTCAAGACTAGGTAAAAGCTGCATAATATCATATCTGCCAGTTGGATCTTTCTCATACTCAGAATTAATCTCATCCAATATCTCATCCTTATAGCTATCCCTAAAACCATTCCAAGAATGATTGCCAATTATAATATATGGCACACCGTCAGCATCATCATCCCTAGCATCAGAAACCCTTTGCATCAAGTCAGCATTCTCCTCATTGTACCAAACCTCGTAGTCAATTATCTCATACTTGCTTCCGTATTCCTCCTCGATGCTGTCAAACCATTCCTCAGCTTCAGCACAGTGTTCGCATCCTTCACCCCTGAAGAAATAAACCTTAACCTCATTAGATACCTCAGTACCATCACCATCGCTTACCTCTTCAACAGCTTCACCACTTTCCTCACTGCTACCATCCGCCTCAGCTTCATCAGCAAAAACGCTAAATGGCATCATCACAATTGCTAGCAAAACTATAAATAAAAATCCAAATTTTTTCATCATTTTTAACCTCCTAAAACAATGATACCACAAAATAACAAAATATTAAACAAAATCGCAAAAAGAACCTCAATATTTCATAAATTTCATCAAACTTTCACAAAAAAGCCACCTCTCTTTTAACACCAATAAAAAGAAACCTTCAAGCATTACCCACCAACTTCCACCAAAAACTCCCAACCCCCTTTTACCACCAACAAAAAAGAAAGCCCCAAACTTCCAGCCACAACAAAAAAAGGCACCGCCTAAACCACTACCTCTTTCCTAAACACTTATTAGGTATCATCTTAAAACCTACCTTGCAACCAACAAAACTTGGCATCAACCTGTCTTCCTCATCCAAAGAAAACCGCAAATTATTAATCATTTCCATATCTTCCACATCATTTTCCTCATCAAGAAAACTAGTAAATATCTCCTTCAAATCACCATCGCTAAGCCTCTTACTAAACTTGTGTAACATACCATTCTCCTCCAAATAGCCATCAACTAAAAAGCTATTTAAAATACTAATCTTGCAGTTCGTAACCAGCTTATTCTTACTATCCGCTTCCGATACCGTAGAAATCCTTTTTGGCATAACCCTAACCTTTATACTTTGCCCCTGGCAAAAAGTTTCAAAATACCTCTTTATTAGCCCGACTACCTCTTTCTTATCAAAATCAACATAAAACATACTATTCCTCCCTCAACTTGTGTTATATTCTACCAAAAAACACCTCAAAATACAAATAAAACTTTACTACTAATCCTCTATCTTATATCCTCCACCAAAACATAGCTTTCTACATAGCATTCCGCATATCTTTCCGCATATCTCCTCCATTGACATACCTTCTCCATATATTCCGCGCCATCAGCCATCACGCCATCACTTAATCACATTCATATCAAAATCAGGAATAAAACTCTCGCTAGCCGCATCACCTTCCTGTATAAAAGCATTCCTAACCCCCAATTCGCTAGCAAAATTAATCACCCTGTCATATTCCTCACTTGTCACCTTTCTATTCAAATTCTCATACTCCAAAATCTTATTAATAGGCGTATATTGATTCATAATACTAATTATCACATCATCTCCGTAAGTCCTATAAATATACTCAATAATCTTACAAGCATCATCACTATGCCCTGGTAGAACTAGCACCCTAATAATAAGCCCCCTTGTTAAAAGCCCATCATCCAGCGAAAAAGGTCCCACCTGCCTGTACATTTCATCAATTGCCATACTAGCCGTCTCAAAATAATTCCTACATCCCGAATATCTCCAAGCTAACTCATCATCAAAATACTTTAAATCAGCCAAATAAATATCCGCTAATCCCCGCATCATCATTAAAGTACCAACATTTTCATAACTACTCGTATTGTAAACAATAGGAATATTAAGCTCCTTACCCTTTATTTTCTTAAGAGTAGCGGCAATTTCTGGAACATAATGTGTCGGAGTAACTAAATTTATGTTATGAGCTTTTCTCTCCTGAAGCTCCAGCATTATTTCCCCTAATTTTTTATTACTAATAACCTTACCATATCCGTCAATGCTAATCTTCTTATTCTGACAATAAATACACCTTAAGTTGCAATTTGAAAAGAAAATAGTCCCACTGCCATTCTTCCCAGAAATAATAGGCTCTTCCCACATATGTAAACTATAATAGGCAACTTTTACCTTATTAGTCGCCTGACAGTAACCCGTTTTTTCATACCTGTTGATTCCACACTTTCTTGGACATAACATACATTCCTTTAGTACTTCCATAACCTCAGCTCCATTTACTTCAATTATAATATTTTACTACCATTTATTCAATAATCTCAAGCTCAAATAAAAGACTACTCCAAAATATAAAGAGTAGTCATATTAAAATTTTTTTATTCCGTTGGCGTTGCTGGAGATGGACTAGCATTTGGCTCCGGAGAACTTGGTGTTGGAGCTTGTGGACTTGTATCTGGCTCCGGTGATTGAGTTGCTTCCCCTCCAGCGGGAGATGGCGATTGTGATGCTTCTGGTTGACTAGGAACATCCTTATCACTGCTTCCACCGTTGTTATTTACATTACCACTTGGTTGATTTTGATTAACTGTCGTATTTGTTTTTACCCTTTGCCACATAGCTTCTAGAGTTATATTTTCCTTAATCTCTGTATTAAAATCAAAAGCCACACCATTTAGTTGCCATTCTATAAATTTATAACCATCTCTTACAGGGTCAGCAGGTCTATTGACCTTTTGACCATCTTCAATAGTCTGACTATCAATCGCCGTCCCACCATCACTATTAAAAGTAACTTGATAAGTTGTTTTACTACTTTCTTCTTCCTTAGAGACCGCTTGCTCATCTACCTTATTTTCGTAGTTGATAGCAAGAACATAATCTATCTTATCTTTAGAATAGTATTTCAAATAACTCATAACATTATCCTTAGTAATACTATCACTATCAGTTGTTATTGATACCTTCTTAAATGAAATCTTATTAGCTTTAGCTGTTTCTACCAATGACAATATAACTTGATATAAGTCTTTATCCTTTAAATCTAAATTGCTGTAATAAGTCTTGGCATCATCATTTACTAATTCAAAATTAGTAACAGTATATATATGCTTACCACAAATTTTATCTTTTCCCTTTTTATCTTTACAAATACTATATTCCTCTTTAAAAACCACCTTAACTTGAGGATTAATTTCTATAAGCATACTATGAGTTTCTTCTTTATGCTCTCTTAAATCTTCTTTTCTTCTTAATTGAGCAATAAAACAACTTGCTGTAATAATAGATACTGATAATAATGCACTAACTAATATTGTAATTACCTTTCGCTTTTCCATCGTACACCTCTTTATTTAATACAATTATACACGTAATTCCGTTATTAGTAAATTAGAAATTTATTTTTTATTTAAATTATCGCATTTACAATATCTTAAATTTGTTTTATACTTAGATTAACAAGAAACTTTCGTTATAAAAAGGAGGAAAAATATGCAAAACAAAGTAGTCAAATATGCTTTAGCACTGTTTATAGTAGTTTTTTTCTCTACAGCTTTCCTTTTTTACTTAAATTCAAAAGACAAAAATATTGCCTTATCAAATGAGATTAATAAGAAAAATACTTCTATTTCTAAAGAAATAAGTGGTGTTAAAAAATTATTCAAGTCTATCACTATATTTAATGAAGAAGAAAATAATGAAGAAGTAGAAACAAAAGAAGAAAAAGCCCAAGTAGCACCAACTTCACAAACTAAAGAGAAAAAAGCAACTATAGAAGCTTCAACTCCACAAACTAATAAAGTAAATAGTGAGACAGAAAAAGAAAATACTGAAGCTAAAAATGATACAGTTGTTGAAGATGACAAACCAACCGACAATCAAGTAGTTGAAGAAGAAAACATACCTGAAAATGAAAACTATATAACAGAAAATACTCTTAGAGTCTTGAGAGATTATTATAACTCTTATGAGATATGGTTTGCTGAATTTAAATGTGACATTAGCAAATGTGATGGCTTTAAAGAGCACGGTACCAATAAAAAGGTATCTCAAGTAATTGAAAGTAGAAGAGGAGATATAGAAAGCATTGAAATGCAAGCTCCAGCAGCTAAAGAAAATTATAAGTTTATTGGTTGGCTACCATATTCCGTTACTTACAATACTGTGACCATTAGAGGCTACGAAGCAATTTATAGTCCTATTAATTAGAGTAAGGGGTGACATTATGGCTAAGTTGAAATTAAATTATAAAGAAAATTCTATGTCCTATATTGTACCAGTATCATATGGCTCTAACATAGAAGACACACTAAATGAATGGATAAGGTTTTCGTCTTATCTTAAACCAAAAGAATTAGCCTTTTTAAAAGAAGTTAGTAAAAAACAGATTAATCAACTAGCGCCAAATGAAATAAAAAAGTATAATAAAATACAGAATCAAAAAAAATTATCTAAATTATTTATAAAATATAAAAATCAAACTTGTAACCAAGAAGAATATGACCAAGTATCTAAATTTATGGAAAATAGTCTAGAAAGTTTTATGGAAAAGCGTTTGACTAAAGGAGAAATAAAAAAATCATATACCATATTATCGGAATTTAAAAAATTATCTATAGAAATTTTAAATGAATATATTGATGAACAAATGCGTAAATATAAAGAGTTAAGTCTTTTTGAGGCTTATATATTATACAAAGTTAAAATAATAAGATACAATAAAGTTAATAATGAAACAAATGATAAAATTTTTAACGATAAAATGGAAAAAGGCAACAATTTACGAAAAAAGTTAATAAAAGATTATGGTTTATAGTAAAAAATGCTTTATTTTAAAGTAGAAAAAACAGAATAATAAAAACACAATAATATCGATATTTAATAATCTTATAGTATAATATTAAATGACTAGTACTGATAGCCATTCCTATGGTGCGTCAGTTATTTTTTCTTTTAGAACAATTTAACAATTTGGATTTTTAAACAAAAAAAGACATTACAACACAAACCTGTTATAATGTGGATAAACAGTAAAAATAAACAAAATAAATAGTATTGTAATGTCTATAAATAATTCTATACTAAAATTACTAAAGATGAAAGACCATAATTTAATTTTTTGATGAAGAATTTACGTTTGAAATTAAATTTCCAGATTCATAAATATAACTTTAATGTAAAAAGTGAAAATAAATAGTGGAGGTGATAATATGACTAAACACTTTATTATTTTAGCAAGCGCATATTCTAAAGGAACAATAATAGCATTAGACTATTTTGATGATGAAATATTACAAATGGATGTTATAAAAAAAGAACTTGATTTCATTATAGATAAATTAGGAGATGATGCACCAATATCTACCCACTACATTCAGACAAAAAAGCCTGGCTGGAAAGAGGTAGAAAAACAAGATAAATTTTTCGCCAAGGCCCAATTAATAGATACAAAAGAAGAATTTGTAGAATTAATATTAAAGGATAGAAAATTAAAAGGCATCGATATTGCTAAATACATACTAACTAGAGTACCCTGCACTCATCTAAAGTTAGAAAAATTAGTATATTTAAGTTATGCAGACTATCTATGTGAGGAAAAAAGAAACTATTTGATGACAAAATATATGCTTACAAGCTTGGACCAGTAATTGAGTCTGTCTATGAAAGATATAAAAAATCTGGTTATGATTATGTAGAAGATGACACAAAAACTGAAGATGAAACTAAAAAGAAACTTCCAATAAGAAGTAGAATAATTGCTTCAGAGGAAGGTTTGAAAAAAATATTAAGTATTGATAAGACTTTAGAAAAATATGCAAAATATAGTGCATCTCAGTTAGTAGATATTACTCATAAGGATTCTTCACCTTGGGCAAAAGCAGGAGCGGGAACTTCGAAATATCAAGAAATAAGTGATGACTTAATATTAAAATTTCATAAATATGAATCAATTTAAATACCAGCATTTTCTTTAATCTAAAAAATAGAAATAAATAAGAAAAACAAAGATGTCAGTTCAATGAGGCGAGGCATCTTTTATAATTTAAAGTTAACAAAAAAACCATAAAAAAAACGATTTTTCCCTAGAAAAATAAGAAAAAATCGATGTTCACTAAATGGCAGGGGATGAGAGAATCGAACTCCCAACAGTGGTTTTGGAGACCATTATTATACCATTTAACTAATCCCCTAAAAAATATCTCCAAGCAAAAAGATTATATCACAAAAGAAAATATAGTTCAACTAAAAAATCGACTAAAAAATTCAACCAAGACAAACCCAGTTGAACCAAGCTCAAACAAAATCAAAACCAAACCAAACCAGCCCAAAGCACCACAATTAAAAAAGCCAATCAAATTAATAACGATTGGCTTTATCCATTTCCAAAGAAATCTTGCACTCTTGATTAAATGCCTCAAACTTAGCAATATCAGGATTTAACAAAGTATCATCCATATAAACATCATTACTCTTGTTGTCGCTTAAACCATTATAAGAATTTATAACCGTCGCCGAATTACCATAAAACCTGCCCTCAACATCGCCCATCACATTGCCAGCTTCTACACGATATATCAAATCCTCACCATAGGGCTTGTTTCTATTATAATAAATAAACCTAGCCAAACCATTCTCAATACCAGCCGCAACTTCCTCACTACTTGGAATATTCGTACCAAAAGAAATAGTCACAAAACTAGTATTTTTAGAACTATCAATAGCATCTTCCGTTAAAGTAGGAACCTTCGTCTGAAAGCCACCCGTCTTAGCCGCCTTATAACCTATCTTGCCACTAGAAATACCATCCGTTGCAAAGCCACCCTCCTTAAAACCCGTCTCCATCGCAAGTGCCAAAGCATCAGACTCGCCTAATCGCTCATTATCATATGGAGCGAAAAAAGACATTCCAGAACCGGATAAATATAACTCATCCAGCGTAATAACAACAGCATTATCAACATCAATACCATCACAATTACCACGTCTACTAAAATGAATATCGTCATCCTCCAACTTCCTACAAACATCACTAAAAAAAGCATCACTACACTTATTGTTATTGATAATAATATTTAAAGAATTAACATCATCCAAAGAAATGCTTCGCGCATCCTCCATAGTAGCGCCTAGTCCAGCTAACGGCACATCCATACTCGTTCCAAACGCCATACCGTCAACCTCGGAAGCAACAAAAGCATCCCTCGCATCATCATACTTATGCACATCCTTACTAATAGAATTGGCAATACCAAATGCCACTAGCATCCCCGTCATTCCAATAATTGCGCCCTTCATTTCCCGACGTTTCAAAACAGCCTTAACACTGCCCAACTTCTGAAAAAAATCTTGCCTAATTGATTCCGACTTAATCTTAATACCATTATTTTTCTCCAAAGAACTTCACCTCTATTAAAAGTATATGTCAAAATAAATCTAAAGTCAAAAATAATCTACTTATCTTTTCCTCTTTACACCTTTACTAGCCCTTTACTCGCGCCATCACCAAAATAACTTAACAAAGAACTCCCAACATACTAGACAAAATAAAAAAGAAATGCTAAAACTAAATTAACCAAAAATCAAACACACCCAAAAAAATAAAAAACAAATATAAAATATAAAAAAGAACAGGAGAACAAAATGAAAATAGGTTTATTTGGAAGTGGCGCCTATGGTATGGCCCTAAGTAGTATAATGATTGACAACAACTGCGATGTAACAATGTGGACAAAATTTGAAGAAGAAAAAGCCCAACTAGAAAAAACACGCTGTAATGAAAAACTAATTCCTAACTTTAAAATTTCTCCCGAAGTTACCCTAACAACAAGCGTTGAAGAAACCATCAAAGATAAAGACTTACTCGTAATAGCAATACCAGCAGCCTTTATTGATGACTTGTGTAAATCTATCAAACCCTTCATCAAAGATAATCACATCTTAATCGCGACAAAAGGCATTGAACAAGAAACCGGTCTATTTATTAATGAAATTATCGAAAAAAATCTTCAGACAAAAAACATCGCTGTGATAAGTGGCCCAACTTTTGCCATTGACTTAGTAACAAAGATGCCCGCTGGACTTTCCTTAGCAACAACAAATGATGCGACTAAAAATCTAGTTGAAAAAGCCCTTTCTAATAGCTACATCAAACTTCGCTATACCAAAGATATTATCGGCATTGAAATATGTGGCTCTATCAAAAATGTCATAGCCTTATCCTCAGGAATGCTAGATGGCCTAAAAGCAAATGACTCAACCAAAGCTATGCTAATAACTGAAGCACTACACGATATGGAAGAAATATTAGACGCTTTTAACTGTGAAAAAAGAACCGTATTATCTTTCGCTGGAATAGGTGATTTACTTTTAACGTGTACTTCAACAAAGAGTAGAAATTATACCTTCGGTATGCTTGTTGGTGCCAAAAAATCCCACGAAGAAATAAATTCCTACCTCCACACAACAACCGTAGAAGGCTATTACACTGTTGTTTCTATTTATAAATTGCTTAAAGATAAAAAAGTGTCAATTCCTATTATCGACTTAATATACGATATCGCTGTAAAGGGAGCTAATCCTGAAAAATTATTAACATTTTTAATTGAAAAAGAGTAAAAGGATATGGAAACATATAAAATATCAATTGAAGTAGCTCTTCTAGTTTTTCCCTTTGTAGCCTTTTTATTAACAATTCCTTTCTTAATTCACGAGTACCAAAAATACGGCGCTATTCCGCTTTTTAAAAGCATAATTTTCTATAGTCTTATTCTTTATTTGATAGCAGCTTACTTTATGGTTATTCTTCCCTTACCATCAAAAGCCTTTGTTAGTAAACTTCCATCCATTCCATTGCAACTTCATCCCTTTAATTTTATAAACGATATTCGACTAACTTCCTTTAAAATTAAAACCCTAAAAGACCTTCTAAACTTTTTAAATAAGCCAACTGTTTACACAATTTTATTTAATTTTCTCTTAACGATGCCTTTTGGTTTTTATTTACGTTATTTCTTTAAGAAAAAGTGGTATCAAACAATTATCTATTCCTTTTTTCTAAGCCTCTTTTTTGAACTTACTCAATTAACTGGCTTATATGGCTATTACCCTAAAGCATATCGTCTCTTTGATGTTGATGACCTAATTATCAATACAATAGGAGGTCTCTTGGGTCACATCTTTTCTCCACTTTTGATGCTTTTTCTTCCAAAACGTGAAGAGTTAGAACAAAAAAGTTATCTAAAAGGCCAAAAAGTTTCCCTATTAAGAAGAACTTTAGCTCTTTCAATTGATATTCTATGCGTCATTTTTCTTGACCTAGTTACTAGAATAATTCTTTACAATTCTATTATCGAAAATTATAGCTTGTTAATAAGTTCTACAGTGTACTTTCTCATACTTCCTCTATTAACAGAAGGCTCTACTATCGGCAAGAAAATCGTTAGAATAAAAATCTCTGGCATAACCCAAAAGCTAACTTGGTATAAATTACTACTAAGAAATATCCTTTTAATATACTTAGTCTTATTTCCTTTTATCTGGTTGAACATACTAGAGCGTAATTTTGCTCTTCAAAATAATAAATTCTTCTTAACACTAAAAGTTTTTATCATCATTTTTCAAATTATCAACATCCTTTATTACTTAAAATCTTTCTTTAAAAAAGAAAATATTTTCTTGTATGAAAAACTAACCAATAGTAAAAACATATCCACAATTATTGTGGAAAAAGTCAAATTAGAAACAAATAATCCACAAGAAACTGTGCAAAAGCTTAAAAAAACTTCTTCACATAAGAAAAAAATATCATCTTCTGTTGAAAAAGATTTAGAAAAGCCTTCCGATAGTGAAAATAAAAAATAATGTTTCAATTATAAAAATTATGTTATAATGAATATAACAAGTACAATTAGGAGGTTTTTATGGATAATTTACTAAAAAAATTTTTTGCATCATCTCTAGTAACATCAATAACTTTATTATTACTAGGTTTATTACTAATATTTCAATCAGAGATAACTATCATTTCTATATCATATATAATTGGTGGTATTCTAATAGCTTTAGGTATTCTAGGAATAATTAAATTTATTAAAGATTTAAATAACGAATATAAAGAAGAGCTTAACATTGTCTATGGTGTTGTGACTATTATCTTAGGAATATTAGTTATCAAAAATCCTCACGCTATAGCAAGCATTCTTCCTATAGTAATAGGAATTGGCATAATAATAAATAGTGCCACCAAATTACAATATGCATTTGAATTAAAAGCTATCAATAATAGCTTATGGAAGAGTACCTTAATAATATCTATTATTAGTACTATCTTTGGTGTTATCTTACTATTTAATCCTTTTAAAGGAGCTGTATTCTTAACTAAGATAGTTGGAATCTTAATAGCTCTATATGCTATATTAGATATCATTTCAACATTTAGTATAAGAAATAATGTAAGAGAAATTCATAAAACACTAGAAGAAACTATTAAAGATGCAGACGTTATCGAAGAAAAAGAAGATAAAAAAGAAACAAAAGACAAGAAAAAGTCTAAAAAAAGAAAGAGTGAGTAGATGAACGATTTTATTTTGATAGCATCTAAGTTTTCTAAAATGATAGATTACTGGAATGCTAAATTAGATTCCTTTGCTGGTAAATATATGGACTCTCCTTGGGTTGGAACTTTAGTATTAGGTGTTTTATTTGTTTTTGCCTATTGGGGTATTAAGTCATTATCTTCAAAATAAGGAACTGTTCTTAAGTTTGACAAAGAAAAATCATAGTGCTAGTATTTTAAATAAAGAAGGGAGAAGTTTATGAAAAAGTTTAGTGATGCTATATGGACAGCTGTATTTGGTGTTATATTTATCCTATTATACTTCTTAGTACCATCATTACATACACAATACACTTTAAATGGTTTCTTTATACTTTTGGGAGCAACAATAGCTTATCTATCAGTTGCCTTAAAAAAATAATTAAATAAAGAAAGGGGAATACATATGGAATATAAAATTGTTGGAAAAACATTACCAGCCGTAGAAGTAACCTTAAATAAAGGAAATAGTATTTATACGCAGTCAGGTGCTATGGCTTGGATGAGTGATGGCATTGGTATGCAGACTAACACAAAAGGTGGCTTAATGAAAGGCTTAGGTCGAGTATTCTCAGGAGATTCATTATTTATGAATACCTTTACAGCTGAAAAGGATAACCAAACAATTGCCTTTGCTTCTACAGTACCAGGAGAAATACTACCAATTCACTTAGAAAAAGGCCAAATTGGTTATACTGTTCAAAAAGGTGCCTTCCTATGTGCTGAGCCAACTGTAGAATTAAAAGTTGCTTTTAAGAAAAAATTATCTACAGGCTTATTTGGCGGTGAAGGTTTTATTTTACAAGACATAAGTGGTGAGGGAGATTTATTTTTAGAAATAGATGGTGACCAAGTTACTAAAGATCTAAAAGAAGGCGAAGTTATAAAAGTTGACTCAGGTAATGTTGTTGCTTTTGAAAAGACAGTTAGCTATGAAGTAGAAACTGTAAAAGGTGTAAAAAATGTGCTTTTTGGTGGCGAGGGTCTTTTCTTAACAAAATTGACAGGTCCTGGAAAAGTAATTTTACAAACACAAAACTTTTATGATTTTGCCAGTAAAATTGCTAGCCTAATACCATCAAACAATAATTAAGATTACATAAGAAGTTTTTAAGACTTCTTTTTCTATATTCTAACTTTACTTTATAAAACTAATTAAGCCAAGAAATATGTTGCAATATAATTGCATTGGTTTATATAAAAAAAATAATTTCAGTAGAAACTGTTGTCATTTCAAAATAAAAATTATCGTAAAAAAATAGAAAAATAAAGAAATGATTTAGACACAAACCTGTTTATAAATCGTTTTGTTCTTGAAAAAAAACTATAAAGCAAGTATAATGTTTTCAGGACGAGGTATTACAAAATGAAAACAGAAGATTTAGTTGTAGGAAAAAAATATGTAATCCACGGCTATAAACACGACGGTAAAATACATCGAACTTGGGATGAAGCTTTATTGCTTGAAATCCACGAGGATTATCTTATTTTTGGAAACGAAAAAACTAAAGTTACTGAATCAGATGGTAGAACTTGGAGAACTAAAGAGCCTGCTGTATTATACTTTTTTTATAAATCTTGGTACAACATAATTGGTCAATATAAAAAAAATGGTATTTATTATTATTGTAATATGGCTTCTCCATTTATAATAGAAGAAGATACTATAAAATATATTGACTATGACCTTGACTTAAGAGTTTTTCCTGATGGCAGCTTTAAAGTCCTAGATAGAGGAGAGTACAAATATCATAAGTCACTTATGCATTATTCTAATCAAATTGACTTTATTTTGAAAAGTGAATTAACTAACCTTATAAATTTAGTAAGAAATAAAACTCTATCATTTGAACCAGGAACTGTAGAAAGTTATTATGAAAAATACAAAGAATTAAAATATAAGTAAATTCTTTGTATTTTTTTCTTTACTAAAAGAGTCTAAATTGAAAAATAATTATGATTAAGTGCTTTTCAATAATAAAATTCTAATAGTTTTCTTTATCACTCCTTTATCATAATAATTACCATATATTTACTACTAATCTCTTATTAATCCAATCGACTAAAAATAACCAAAATCACTTACGAAATTTAATAATAATCTTTTCTGAGTCATTTTCTTATTCTAAATGCATATAATAGAAGTAGCTGTTTAAAACAAACAAAAAAGTCACTGAAAAGATTATTGAAAATAAAACTAATGATAAAAGTTAAAAAAATGTAAAAAATATGTTGACTTTACTTTTTTGTTTTGTTATATTAATGGGGCAGTTGAGAAAATTTTCCTCTTACTGCATAACAAAATGGTAAAAATTGAAAAAAATTCTTGACAAGTAAAAATGCCATTTGTTATATTAAATGAGCAGCTTGCAAAATATGTCAAAAAAAATTAAAAAAATTGTTGACATAAGATGCCATCATTTGTTATATTAATGGGGCAGTTTGCAAAAAGAGCTGTAAAAAAATGTCCAAATAAAAATGTCAAAAAAAATTTAAAAAAATTGTTGACACTTTGAATTTTATTTGGTATATTAGTAATGCGTCGTGGCAAAAACGACAAATGATCTTTGAAAACTAAGCAAAACGTCAATTTTGAGTAGCTAGGAAAAATTGAACAAACTAAATAAAATAAATTTTATTGAGAGTTTGATCCTGGCTCAGGATGAACGCTGGCGGCATGCCTAAGACATGCAAGTCGAACGAGACGGCCCATTGAAGATTTGCGTGCTTGCACAAGAGTTGGATTTGGATTCCCGTCTAGTGGCGCAAGGGTGAGTAACACGTGGGTAATCTACCTTCGAGTCTGGAATAACAGTTAGAAATGATTGCTAATGCCGGATTATATATGGAATGATA
>CANRQG010000031.1 GCA_947632735.1 uncultured Bacilli bacterium
ACTAATAGTTACTAATATTTTTAGAAATGAAAAGAGTGGTAAAATTTCTTTCACCACTCCTTAATGTTTAAGAACCATAATCACTAGTCTTATAAAACTAGCGATTCTTTTTTACTAAATATTTGATTTTTTGCTTTATAGGATGAAAAATATTTCTTACTTTTCTTCTCGTCATTATATATAGATATTTTCTTTTATTTTCTCTTTCATATTTAAATATCTCATTAGGAACAGCCAAGTTATTGTCCTCACAAAATTTTTTCATTTGGCTAGTATATTCGATTAAGAAAGGACCTATCCCAATATTAGTACCTTTATGTTTTTCACTGTAAACGTCAATATAAGTCACATTATTTCCTACTATATCTAAAAAGTACATCAAATTTCTATGAAACTTTTCAGTTTTATTAAGTACTATTAAATTAACAGGTTTTAATGCAAAAATAATATTTAAAGGAATAGTTCCATTTATACAAACAATTTTATCAGCTGTATTTATGTAGTAAATCATTTCTGAAAGACTTAAATTTTCGGGTACTAAGATTTTATAATCATTTCTTTTAAATATTTCTTCATAAATATTTTCACCAACTTCTTTTTGCTTAGCAACGGTAAAATTTGTTCTAGTAAAATATATATTTTTAATAGTTTCAATTTTCTTATTTTTTTCCATAGCAGTTTTGGCAATTTCCACAAAGATTTTTTTAAACTCTTCTGTATACCATTCACCTGGTTTTGCTGCTTGCTCTGGTATATATATTTTTCTAAATTGGGTTGGTTTATCTATGTAAATTAGTTTATCATTATCTATTGCTAATAGATTTAAAAACTCTAGAAAATTGCCACTTAGTTTTTCTGAACCAATATAAGCAATTTTTTTATTTCTTATTTCCTCTTTATTAACTAATAGCCAAAGTCTTGTTACTTGGTCAATTAAAAAGTGACCAAAATGTTTTATAAAACTACCAATATAAATTACTTCTATGTCTATATTATCAATATTTTCTTTAGAAAAATTATAGTAACCGCCTTGTTTAGCCCAGCCTCCGTCGTAAAATGATTCCTTCACAAAATTATAATTACTATCTAAAATGCCACCTAGGCCAAGATTAGGAAGTCCTTTAGCGCCATATGTTGGTTGATGGGGTAGGATAATTCCATTTTCAACACTCTTAACTTGTAAATCTTTTTTTATTAAATGTTCGTTCTCAAGATAATTGGCTGTTGCTTCCTTTATCTCATTAGAGCTAACGTAAGTTAAATCAACTTTTATTTTTTCTTTCATCTTTTCCTCCTACTTATTATATTTTATCTTAGTAATCATTTTTGCTAAATAATAATGATTATTAACACAAATATATATAATTAATCTCTTACTTAGTTTATAGAAATGTAATAAATTATAATTTTTTACTATAGCATAGTAATCTTTATAATTAATCATAGTCTCTTTAAATCTTTGCTTTTTAATTTTTTCATTTTCTTTATTTTTCTTATGAAAAAAATCATACTTTAGAAGAAGAATAATATCATTTAATCTATATAAATAATGATAATTATTGTACTGTGGTAATTTATATTTATTAAGCCATTCTTTAATAGAATTCGCTTGCTTTTTTAAAACATTTATCATTTCTGGTTTATATCTATTAGTAGCAGAAGTCTCGTGTAAGAAAAAATTATGATATAAAACATCAGAAATAAACTTTTTAGTTTTCATATTGGAATAAACATTTAGCATAAAAACCATATCTTCACCAAAATATATATTTTCTGGGAAAAGAATGTTATTATCTTCAACTATTTTTCTTTTTATTGCTTTAGACCAAACTGCTCTAAAATTATATTTATGATTCTCTATAGGTTCTTTTGCTAAAAATGAGCTTTTAATAATTACGTCGTTTTCAATTTCTTTGGTAATAGTTTTAGAAATGTTAAAAGAGTTATCCATTACGTCATCAGAACCATATTGAAAGAATAAAACATCAATATCGTCTTTTATTTCACGTAGTAGTCTTTCAATAAAATTATCAGAAACAAAATCATCACCATCTATAAATGTTAAATACTTTCCTTTAGACTTTCTTATCCCAAGATTTCGAGCACTACTAACACCACCATTATTTTTGAAATAGGCAAAAACATTATTATACTTTTCAGTAAACTTTGTATAAATATTTTTGCTTTTATCAGTAGAACCATCATCAACTATAATTACTTCAGTTTTATCATTAAGTTGAGTTACTATACTTTTTAAGCATCTTTCCAAATACTCTTCACCATTGTAAACAGGTATTATTATTGATAAATCAATATTACTTTTCATAATTTTCACCATTTCTATATTTAATTCCAAATAAGTTTAATTTTAGTTTTTTTGTATGAAATAGATTCTTCTTTTTTATATTGAATACACCCAATTGTGATATAAGCAACTATCCAAAAATAAACAATATCAAACCAATGTGACGTTAATAATTCTAATAAGCAGAATAATATTATAAATAAACAATACCAGTCATCCTTTGCCAACTTAGTCATAAAATATATTGTAGCAATTACAGATATAAAGCCCATTTCAACATAAATCATTGGTAAGTCCATTTCCATAGTTCTAAAGTTTGCAACGGATGACATAAAGCCTGTACTTACAAAAGTACCAGTAGCAATTCTACTAAGCACCACTTGCATAAAAAACGATCTTCCCATAGTAAAATCAATAAGTCTTATATTAAAATATTTAAATATTAAATCTTCTAAACCACCTGTCATTAGTTGTATGTATATATATGATAATATGATAAAACCAATAATAAATAAGTAGATTATTTTCTTTTTTACTTTTTCCATATTGGCAATTTTACCACCAAATAAAAGTAAAAATAGTGAAAATATAACCATTATTCTTTTAAATGTCATTATAGTAAAAATAACACTAAGCAAAGTATAAAATTTATTTTTTCTAAAGTAACAAAAAAATAAACAAAAACTTATCGCAGCTGGAGAGAAAAAATTAGCTTCAAAAACGGAATGTGATTTAACAAAGTTAATAGCTAAAATATTTTCTATATTAAAATAAGGTAATTTAGCTATTAAATAACCAATAAACATTATGAGCAATGTTTTTTTCATTAATCCATAAATATCTTCTAGACTCATTACATTTACTACAAAGAAGGCAACAATAATTGGAATCATTAGTCTAATTAAACCATCTATAGTTTCAAATTCATAACTTTTATTTTTTATACACAAATACAAAGAAATGACACCAAAAATAATAGTAAGAAAAGAAATACTTTTTAGTTCATCTACAAAAACATATTTTAGTCCTTTTGTTTTTCTAGCCATAAAAAGTTCAGTTAAAAACAAAACTGGTACAGCAACTAATAATAAATTTTTTAAAGTATTAAAATATGGTATAGTAATTTCTTGTTCTCGAATATAATTATCAAAAGTTTGTAAAACGAAAACCAACAATAATAAAATATAATTAATTCCTCGAACTGTTTTATTTAGTTTCATAGTATTCCTCCACAATTTTTTCATAATTAGTTTTCTTACCATTTACTTCTTTTAGATAACTTCTTTTATAGCTTAGCTTATAAAGATATGTTTGTGCATTTTCAAACTGAAAAGAATCTACATCATTTAAATGATTAACTAAAGTAAAAACTTCTGTATTATTAATAGGTACATTTTCGACTAATTTTTTTAATTTTTCTGATTTATTTACCTCAATATTAATAAAATAGTCAACTATAATATAATCAATTAGTTTGTTATGATGGAACCAATATTTATAGTGGTCAATTAATACCTTTCGTGTTAATTCTGTATTTTCTTTAGTTGCCATACAAAAAGCTGTCCAACGTCCGTGAGATGGGTCTTTCGTTTTTTTACCAAAATTTATCGAAAAGAAATCACTATCAAATACAGTTTCGGGAATTTTCTCACTAACAAATATTGTGGCATCTAGCCATAAACCACCATATATCGTCAATAAATTTAATCTAATAATATCTGATAAGTGAGTTCTAGTTATCGATTTATTATCTAGTTTTTCATAAATAAAGTAGGGGAGAGTAACATAATTTTTTAAATTTTTTTCACTTATAATAATTACTTCGTGATTATTGGCATTTTTTCGAATACTATTTATACAACATTTTACTATTTCTGGAGCATTTTCTTCTCCCTGCCACCACATAACCCATATTGGTTCTTTTGAAACATTTTTATTTTTAAATTCTAATTCTTTATTTTCTTTAAACTCTGATTTTTCCACTTCTTTTTGTAAATACTTTTTGATTAAATTTTCATTAATATCATTTATTTTCCAAGCTAATTTAGAATTTTTTTTATAAAAAAGTCTTCTAATAGTTTTTGATATAAAAATTTTAAAACCAAACTCTTTTATATATGAACATACATCATAAATATTATGCATAACCCTCACACCTTTCAGTTTAAAAAGCTTTGTTATTTTCTGTATTTTCTCCAATAATTTTTGCTGGATTACCAGCTATTACAGCATTATCTGGAAAAGATTTTGTTACTACTGAACCAGCCCCAATTGTTACATTATTGCCTATTGTTATTCCACCAATAATAATAGCTCCGGCACCAACTATTACATTATCTCCTATAGTGGGTGTTTTATATTTTGAATGTCCAATGCTGACATTTTGACGAATATTAAAATTTTTTCCAATTTTAGCTCCCTCACCAATGACTATGCCTCCATAATGATTTATAGAAAAACCACCATCAACGTTAAGATGATGACCAATCTGAATTCCATACTTTACTTGTAATCTTCTATATTTAAACCTCATTAAAAGATATAAAGGTTTTAATAGTTTTCTTGTTTCTAAAAATTTACATATTCGCATAACTGTTGTTACTTTAAAACCTGGTGTTTTAAAATAACGATATAAAAATTGACGAAAGCCTATATTGTTAATATTCAACTTTCCATCATAACTTTTTATATCCATTTTTATAAGCTGTATTAAATCTTTCATTATCATACTTCCATTTCTTTAAAATAAAATATTCATTTTATTTATTTTTTTGTACTAAATTTAAATATATATTTTCAAGCTCTTTTACATTATCTTCAATTTGATATTTTTTTATAATATTAATCTTTTCATCATAAACTTTTATTCTTTCATTAGTATTTATTTTTTGATTTAATATAACCTTAGCCCATTCTTGTGGTGAATCTTCAATTGAGCACCATTTAATATTTCCAAAATCAAGTTCTTTTGTTACTTTATCTGATACAACACAGGGTAAACCAGAAATTTGAGCTTCTAATAAAACGATAGGTAGACCCTCAAATCTTGATGGTAAGACAAAAATATCCATAGCTGAATATATGCTTGCTGTATCATTAGATTCTCCATATAAAATAATTCTATCTTTATATGGATGTATAGAAATTAAATCTTTGATTTTTTCATAATCAGGTCCAGTACCAACAAGAAGTAATATAGTATCTTTATTCTTTTTAGCAACTTCATTGAATATATCTAATAAATATTCTTGATTTTTTTGATAATTAATTCTCCCTATATGTCCAATAACTATTTTATCGTTTATTTTCAACTCTTTTCTGACACGTATTCTTGATTCATTATCAAATATAAATTTTTTAGTGTCAAAACCGTTAGGAATTATAGTAAAATCATATTTACCATAAATCCAAGAACCAGCTTTTTCACCACAAGCAAATCTATCAGTACATACTAAATTAAAAAATGGATAAATAATTTTATGTAAAATCGGATGATTATTTCTAGTGTTATGTATATGCATTATTCTAACTTTAACTTTAGTCAAAAAGGCTAGAAACAATTCAATTGCACAATTAGCACTATTACCGTGAATATGTACTATATCAAATTTTTCTTGTTTAAAAGCTTTAAATAATTGATAAAGATATTTAATTCTCTTTTTTTCATAACTAGCTAGAATTTTAATATTTATTTTATTATTTTTTGCAAACTCTTTATATTGTTCGCTAATAGGAATGCCAGCCATTATTGTTATATTAAATTTGTCTAAATTTATATATTTACAATAATTAATTATTACACCGCTTATACCATTAACATCTAATTTATTAGTAACTATACCTACTTTTATCTTCTTCATCTAAAAACCTACTTTAAAAATTTTTCTTCTGATTATCATAGCCAAAGGAACTAATCTTGGACAAACTTTCATAACTAAAGCCCTTAACTTTGAGCCTTTTTTAGTAGGCACTTTAAATGCAATTAGAGCATCATTTTTAACAACAGACAAGCATCTTCTATAAAGCTCATCACAACTTTTTTCAGCTTTGGCTAAGACAATTGCATCATATACATCAGAATGAGTTCTCCAATTAGCATATTTCCAAGCTTTTTCAATACGTTCAGTTTTAATTTTTATATTTTCTTTTATGTACTTAATTGCATATAAACCATTCTCAAATTTATCTTTATTAAATTTTGTAGTGGCACTTGTTTCATTATCTCTTCTATAAAAATATATCTTTTTATATCCCAAAACTATCTTGTGAGCCTTTTGTATGGCAAGTGAATTAAAAGTAAAACCCTCTCCCATAACAATTTTTTCAGAAAAGCGTAAATCGTTGCCTAAAAGCTCTCTCTTAAAAAGTTTGCTATAGCAACCCTCTCTCATTTGGTAACATAAAAGCATTTCTAATGCTTTTTCAGCATCTACAACATAATCATCATTTTTTGAATTTTTATTATTTTTATTGAAAGTACCTAAAGCTTGAGGGGATATAACATAATCAGAATCATATTTAATAGCTAAATTTAGCATATATTCAACGTAATCAGGCATAACAAAGTCATCACCATCAACAAAACAAACATATTCACCAGTAGAAGCTTCAATTCCTGCATTTCTGGCACTACTAACGCCACCACATTTTTTATGAATAACCTTAACGCGCTCATCTTTTTTGGCATAATCATCACATATTTTAGGACAATTGTCCGGAGAGCCATCATCTACTAGTACTATTTCAATATTTTTATAAGTTTGATTAATTATAGAATCAACACACTTGTTAATAAATTTTTCGACATTATGTATTGGTACTATTACAGATACTTTTATTTTATTTTTCATAAAATCACCACTTAAATATTACTCTTTAGATAAGCAATAGTTTTATACCTTTCTTCATCAATTATTTCATTTACTTTTTTATAGTTTATTTTTCTATCAATAGTTTCAGTAAGATTATCTAAATCTGTTAACTTTCTTTCTTCTAAACCTAATCTTTCCAATAAATCAGTTAATTTTTCTTCATTACCATAGCCCTTATCTTTACTTCTACGTACTAAAGAAACAAATAACTTTTTATTTATTATTGAAAATATGCTTCCGTGAAAAGTATCAGTTACGATATATTCTGCATTTTTAAAATAGGCTAAAACTTCAAAAGGACTGCAGTCGATAAATTTATCACAATATTTTTGTATTCCTCCTATTGAATAAATTTTTAGTTTCTTTTCTTTTGCAAAATCTTTTATATATCGCATTTCTTCTTTTGACATTCTATCTGAATAAGCGTAGACAATCATATATTTTTCGTTAATATCTATTTTAGGTATTAAGTTATCTATATTCATATAGTCATAAATTAAAACTGGATCTAAATGACAAAATACTTTTTTATTAGTGAGTTTTGTAACTATATCTAAAGAGTTAGCATCTCTTACAGAAATGGTATCTATTTTATTTAGTAAGGAAGATATTTCTTCTTTTTTACTAAATTGTTCTAACTTTTCTATAGTAGTGTTACCAAAAGATGCTGCATAAGTTATTACATTACTTGCTTTATTATCTTTGCCAAACAATTCTAATGAATAGCCAACATTTTTATTAGACTGAATACAATTAAAAACTTCATCACTACCAATTACTAAAGTATCTAGCTTTGAATTATAAATATATTCTTCAGTTATACCTAATAATAAATAATACTTATTAAAATTACGTTTATAATTAATATATTGTATTTTATGTCTAAAAGAAGAACTTCCTTTTAGTACTTCAAGAACTTTATTTTTTCTTTTACTAGATATGAGTGGCTTTTCAATATGATAATCTACAAATGTCACAGTTGAATTAGTATTTTCTTCAATCAAACTTTTCAAAGCATAGGCTTGTAAAAATGAACCATAATTTTTTATTCTTTGCATTGAAAGAATGCCAACTTTTTTTAGTTTAGTTTCCATTAAATAGTCCTTCTAATTCTTTTTTCAAGTTCTCATTAAATTTTTTATTGTTTGAAGAATTCCCATTGTTCATCTTTTTTATTAAATTATCATAATTGATTATTGCATTTTCGAGTTCTTTTTCATCTAAAGCTACAATGATATTATTCATTCTTTTTTCAACTTCTTTAGCAAAGTCTAATTGATGATTATTAACGTGTTCATTAAATTCTTGTTTTCTAGGAAATACTATTGGTATTTTTCCTATAGATAAAGGTGCAATAAAACTAGCAGGTCCTCCGTGAGTTATAACAATTCTTGCATCTTCAATATTTTTTTGCATTTCTTCATAGGGGATTAATTTTTTAGCTTTACAATTTTTAGGTTCAAAGTCAGTATATCCTTTTTGAATAATAACTTCTTCTTTGATTTTACCATCTTCAACCATTTTATCTATGCATTTTAATAAACGATCAAATGGTTGCTCGTGAGTACCCACTGTTACAAAAATCATATTAATTCCTCCTAAAATATACTTCCCAAGTTAATTGACTTTTCATATACTTTTTTCATTTCTTCCCATTGAACTATAAATTTATCAGTTACTGGATATACTAGTTTACCTGTCAAAGTCGATTTATCTATTCTATCAAAAACCTCAATATAAACCGTCTTTGCACCTCTTAATTTACCTAGATAGAAAAACGGTACGGCAACAGCAGCGCCAGTTGAAATAATCAAATCTGGTTTTTCCTTATGCAATATCTTAATTGCTAAAAAGGTATTTCTAATTAAGTTCCATAGATTTCTATTAGTAGGAAAATAACAATGATAAACTTTCTCATCTTTTAAAATACTATTAGCATCCATCTTATCAAAAGTAACCCAAAATCTATTAGCCTTTTCCCATATTGGTTTTAACATATAAAGATGTGTTAAATGGCCTCCACTAGAACCAACTAGACAAATTTTTAAGTCTTTTATCTTCTTCATCTCTAACATCTCCTAATTCCTTTTTACTACATTTTTTAAATAGTATTTTATTTTGTCTTTTTGTCTTTGAAAAAAAGTTTTTTTACTATATTTTTTTACTAGATAAGAAAAGTTTTTATCATTTAATTCTCGTAAAAATTTATCACTATTTTCATTTGTTTTTACAGGTGTAGTAAAACAAGAATTACCTTTATAAATTTCATTAATATCTCTTTTTTGCCAAAATATATTTTCTTTGATATCTTCGAAATAATCTAAACCCTTATTAGAGTTTACTAAAATTAATGATGTACCTTTATCATCGTCTAAAGTTTTTGTAATTCCCCAAAAATCAGCTAAAGTGATATCAGCCTCTCTAGGCATAGTATTAAATTTACAACTACTGCAGCACTTTCTTGTGTAAAGATTAGATTCTAAGTATCCAACCATATAAGTATTTTTGTAGTCATCATATATTTGATAAGTACCATCTGAAAAATCAACTCTAGTACGTTTGGGTGATGTTTTCCAACCATTTTCTTTATACTTAAACCAAACTTTCTTTATTTTTTTTCTTTTTCTATTTTCTATTTCACTCATCCAAGCCTTAAATGCTTTAGGAGAATTCATTCCTCGACAAATGAATTCTATTGTTAAAAGATTAGGATAGTCTTTTTTTAAAAACTTATATAAGGCTGCTATCTGACAAGGGGAACCACAAAAAGCTACAGTTTTATCGTTATCTAGAAGCTTTTTTGTATCTTGATATATATTTTTTGTATCGCTTTGCAAATATTTAGATTGTTTTAAATTATCTAATTCTAAAAAATTATTAGCTATTTTATGTTCAACTAAATTTTCCTCATTATAACTAGCTCCTACTACATAACCATTCTTATTAATAATAGGTTTTGTTAACTCAGTAAATATTCCTCCTGAAGTACTTGTAAATCTAGTGTTTTCATCTTTTGACCACCCAGCAAAAGCTAAAGGTGTATCTAATCTATCTAATATAGCTTTTCCAAGAATAGGGCAGGTCTTCTTACATAAACCACAATTTATACATTTATTTTGATTTATACTTGGATATTTAAAGCCATCATCACCTTGAACCATTTCGATAGCTCCCTTAGGACAAACATTTTTACAGGCGCCGCAACCTGTACAATCTTTCTTTTCTAACCATATCTCCATAGAAAACTAATGCTCCTTCCAGGTAATATTTTCCTTTATTACTTTTGCTGGATTACCGCCAACTAAACAATGAGCAGAAACATCTTTTGTTACAACAGCTCCAGCTGCAATTACTGCACCTGTTCCAACTTTAACTCCCGGTAAGATTATTACTCTAGAACCTATCCATACATAGTCTTCAACAACTACAGGCTTTGGTTCATTGTTTCCATTTAAATAATGTCCATTTCCATCCATTACTGTAAAATCGTGAGAAATAGCACAACCATTGCCAATACTTATATTTTTATGACATCTTATCTTGGCATTGCTATTAATAAAAGAATTACCTATTTTTAATTTTGCTCCTTTAAATAGTAAAATATCACCACCATAATAAATAGAGGCATTGCCATTAACTTCAAAATTTGAATTACTATCCATTCGTAATAAAACATTTCTTCCATTGTTTTCATAACTGCTATCACATAATGATAATTTTCCATTTATTTCAAACTTAGCTGTCTTACTAATTTTGAACCAAGTCTTACCGTGAATTCGAATCTTTCTAAAACTTTTAGTGTATATAATCGAATAAAATAGCGATTTAATAATATTTATAAAAAAAGCCATAATGCCTCCTATAATCTAGTAAAATCACAGTTATCTGGATCATATCTAAGTCTACTATTTATGTTAATAGCATTTATTTTTTTTATTTCATCATTAGTTAATTCAAAATCAAATATATCAATATTTAGTTTGTATCTTTTTACATTAGTTGTATTAAATATCGGTATGTTACCAATTTGTATATGCCATTTTAAAATAATTTGAGCTAAACTTTTATTATACTTTTTAGCAATATCTACAAGAACAGTATTTTTTAATCTTTCATCCATTCTAGCTGTTGCAGTATAAGCAAGCACTTGAATATTATTTTTTTTACAATATTCACGTAAATTTTCTTGAGTAAATAGGGGATGACATTCTATTTCGTTAACACTTGGTAGAATTTTACAGTTTTTCTTTATCTCTTCTAAATGATGAATATTGCAATTACATACACCTATTGATTTACAAAGCCCTTCTTCCTTTAATTCTTCCATTTTCTTCCAACTTTCAATATACTTAGAAGTAACTGGCCAATGTAACAATAATAGGTCTACATAATCAGTATTTAATCTTTTCAAGCTATCTTTAAGAGCTTCTTTAATATTACCGTTGTATTGATCAGTGTTAGAAATCTTTGTAATTATAAAATATTTTTCTCTATCTTTTTTTAATTTCTGACCAATCAAATTTTCGCTTATACCATAGGCTCTTGAAGTGTCTATTGCTGATAAATCATTTTCTTCTTCCATTACTTCCATAATTTTTAAGATAGAAAAGTCTTCTTTTATTTTTTTAAACTTTAATGTTAATAAGTTCTTAATGACTTTAAAAAACATTTTTCTTTTACTATTTCTACTATAAGAAATTATTCTCGATCCAAAACAAATAACTGGTATTTTATTTCCATCATTTAATACAATTTTTTCCATATACTTTATCCTTTCAATAATCTGATTTTTTTAAAAAAAGATATAATTATTTTCTTTTCATAGTTATTCATATTTACATAATAGGAGATAAAACAATAAATAGCTGTATAAAGGCATCCATAAATTAAAAACTCCATAAAGATATTTAATTTACTTATATATTTCAAAATCACTATAACAATTATTAAAGGTAAATATGAAATAGCAAGCTTAGTTATGTTTTTCCAAAAAGCCATTACATTGATTTTTATTTCTTTATAGTAATAGATGTTAATTAAAATAGTATTACATATTATTAAAGATATAGTAGTTCCAATTGCTGCTCCTATTGCTCCATATCTTTTAGCTAAAAAGATGCTTATAACAATATTGAAAATTGCCATTATAATTGAGCTAATAGACTTGAATTTATATTTATTCATAGCTTGCATAATACTTAAACCAGAATTTTGTATTAAAGAGAAAAATGCTGGTATTACCAAACACAAAGTAACATAATAAGAGGTAACATATTTTTTACCTGCCCAAAGAATAATAAAATTTTTACCAAAAATTATAAAGCCTGTTGTAATTAGAAACATTATATAAAACTGCAGCCTACCAATTTTTATAAATTCATTAGTTATTTTTTCGTTACTTACATTATGAGATATAAGTTTCGTCATTTTCGGCAACATTACATTACTAATAGCTGTTGATAAATTAATAAATAGATTATTGAAAGTAGTTGCAACTGAATATACAGACACAGCAGCAGTTCCACTAACAACTCCTAAAATTACTTGATCAACGCTCCAATTAACTCTATCAACTATAGATCCCAAAAATAGCCAAATTGAATAACCAAAAACTATTTTAAGTAGAACTTTATCAATACCACAAAATTTAATTTTTATTTTTAATTTTTTCCTACAATAAAAATAATTTGATAATAAAACAATAATATTTATTACAGTAATAGTTATGCTCATAGTAATAGATTTGAAGTTAAGCATAAGTAGAGGTACCATAAATAAAGGTTTTAGCAAAATACTTAAAAGTGCAATTAATTTTTGATAAGTAAATTTTTCATAAGCACTAATTATTGAAGAATAGATAGTGAAGAAAAAAGTCATTGCTAAATTAAAAGTAAGTATTAGCATTAATATTTTTGCTTTATGTATTTCTATTGATGTCATACTATTATGAAAAATATTTTCAACATTAAAATAAAGAACGATTCCCAAAATAATAATTATTAAACTCATAATCTTATATATTAAGGAAAACATTCCGTGAAGTTTTTTTTCTTCATTAGTTTTACTTTGTGCTATAAATTTTGATGTATATACCACTATGGCGTTACCAAAACCTAAATCTAAAATACTTAAATAGCCAATAATTGATGATACTAATGAAAAAAGCCCATATTCACTTTGACCAAGTGTTCTAATTAAATATGGTGTGTATACAAGTTGTACTAAAGTATTAACAATTATAGTTATATAAGAAAGTATTATTCCATTTTTTCTTTGAACACTATTATCATTCATAAAATCATTCCTTATAATTTTTTTTAACATCTAAAGCTTTTAGTAAGAATTGTTCACTTTTCTTTCTTTCCTTTTCCAAGATACTATTCGTTTTAGAATAATTGACTATTAAATTATCTTCGCCAATGTGTCCATCATATTTTCTATTTTCTAATTCAAACTTAGATAATAGAGTATCTATCCTAGAACTCATATCAGTAATATTTTCTTGTTCACGTTCAAAAGCTATAAATGGCTTATTAAATATTATGGAAAAAACACACGAATGAAAAGAATCAGTACAAATTAAAACAGCTTTTTTTTCAAGATAAAGGAACTCTCTAGGACCACATTCATAGTAAGAACTATTTTTATCAGTAAGATTTATTATTTGATAATTATTTCTTTTAGCAAAGCTTTCAATTTGCTCTTTTTTTTGCTGAGAAAGTTTTCCCAAGAAGTAGGTTAGTATAAATGGTTTTTCAGTTAACATTTTTGGCTTTCTACTAACATTTTCCCAAATGCTTTTTTCTAGTAGCATAGTTGGATCAATTAAGACCTCTATATCTTTTCTTTTAGTTAAATCAGTAACAATTTTTTTGCCTGATTCTTCTCTAACGGCAATAGCCTTAAATTTTGCTAACTCTTTTCTTACTTTTCCTTTTATATTTTCAGGTAATTCATTTGTACCAAAGGAAGCGGCATAAGCAATTCTTTTCTTAGCATCAGTTATCTTTAATAGGTCAACATCTCTTAGTCTTGCAAGAGTAGGGTTCCACACCTGATCAGAGCCTACAATAATAAAATCATAATCTAAGTTTTTACTATACGCTGTTATTAACTTGTTACTGAATTTTATTTCTTTATTAAATTCAATAAAATTATTTCTTCTTTCCAAAATTTCGCTATAAAAATCTCTCTTTTTAAAATTTTTTAGATATCTTAAAAAAAAGAATTTCTTATTGTTCAAGTAATAGACATTTTTAAGTGTTTCAACAGTGAAATTTCTTTCTTCAAGAAAGTGTTGTAAAGCAAAGTTTTGAAGTCTATTTCCATAATTATTATTGTCAATCATTGTTATGATGCCAATTTTCACTTTATCACCTCAAAAAAAGTACTATTCTTCAGCTCCGTGGCCTTTAACGACAGCTCCAAATGTTTTAAAAAATATTTTGATATCCATCTTTAAACCACAATTTTTGGAATAAAAACTTTCAAGTTCTAGTCTTTTTTGAAATGTAGCATTCTTCTTTCCTGATACTTGCCAATATCCTGTTATTCCTGGCTTTGTTTTTATGATATCTTTATAATATTTGCCCATATCTTCTTTTTCTCTTGGTAAATAAGGTCTATTTCCAATCATAGTCATATTGCCAAGAAAAACATTAATTAATTGTGGTAGTTCATCAATTGATGTTCTCCTTAATATTTTTCCTAATTTTGTAATTCTAGGATCATTCTTTAATTTTCTATTTTTCTTATATTCCTTAGCCATTTCTTTATCTTCTTTTAAAAGTTTGAATAAAACTTCATCAGCATTAACTACCATAGTTCTAAACTTGAAAAATTTAAATTCTTTACCATTTTTACCAATTCTATTTTGCGTAAAGAAAATAGAATGAAAATCACCCATTAAAATATAAGAAATTTTAATTATTATTGATAGCGGTATTAAGAAGATGATTCCCACAAGAGAGCAAACTATGTCAAATAATCTTTTTATAAACGAATACATTGTTTTTTTTAAAGAAAGTAGGGGAGTAGTTACTATTTCTAACGAATTATCCATTGCAAACACCCCTTTCCAAGTATAAGTTTCTGCCATACGAAGCCCATGCTGGTGTTTAAAGTTTAAAAATGGAAAAAGTACTGGCTATATAGCCAGTACCAAAGCATAAAAAAA
>CANRQG010000032.1 GCA_947632735.1 uncultured Bacilli bacterium
TATAAAATAAATTTTGTTCAAGTTTTCATAACTATGTGTGCCTTGAACAAAGTGAAAGGAATGTGTGGTTTATATGAGAAATATACCTAACTTAGAAAATATAATAATTGCCCATAGAGGGAATCATAATGAGACTACTCCAGAAAACTCTTTAAAAGCTTTTAAAACAAGCCTTAAAGAAAATAAACCTATTGAATTAGATGTTCAATTAACTAAAGATAATGTCTTAGTAGTCTTTCACGACTATAATCTTCTTCGTATGACTAATAAAAATCTTTATCTACAAGATTTAACTTATGAAGAGCTTAAAAAATTAACTTTACTAAACTCTCACGAAAAGATCCCTACATTTAAAGAAGTTCTTACATTAATAAATGGTCAAGTACTTCTAGATATTGAAATAAAAAATACCAAAAGAATAGAAGATACTTGTAAAATGCTTGTAAAAGAATTAGAAAACTATCCTTCTAATTATCTTATTAAATCATTTAACCCATTAATAGTATTATGGTTTAAGAAGAATGCTAAAAATATTCCAAGAGGTCTACTAATAGGAGAAAAATATAGTAATAATAGACTTATAAATAAATTTGTAAAAAGTAACTTTCTAATAAACTTATGTAAGCCTGATTTTTTAGCTTTATCAAAGAAAATGCTTAAAGAAAAGAAATGGCAAAAGTATAAAGAAAAACTACCTATTTTACTTTGGACAATAGAAACCAGAAAAGAACTTAGTCTAAATGAAAAAAATATTGGCTATATTTGCAATATTCCTTTTAAGTAGCTCTTGTTTTATAACAAGCCTTTACTTATTTCTTACCAATTACCTCTTGCTAATTAGCTCTGCTACTTACTTCTTACCAACTCTTTTAGGTAAATATCAATTAAATCCGGGTCATTTTGCTTAACTGGTAGATTATCTAAAGAAAAGAATTTCATATTTTTAGATTCACTATCCCATTTTATTGTTCCAGAATAATCCTTTACACAATATAAAGCTGTATTATTAATAACTACATCACCATTTGGATATTCATTCTTTCGACTATTACCAGACACAACAGCAATTAACTCTAAATTATCTTCTGTTATATCTAAATTAGTTTCTTCTTTTACTTCACGAATAATTGTATCTTCAAATCTTTCTCCTAATTCTTGACAGCCACCAGGAAGTCCCCACTTATCATTATCCATCCTTGATTGAAGAAGAATTTGCCCCTCAGCATTAACTATAATCGCCGCTGCTCCATCTTGTAATAAAATAAATTTATGCTTTAACTCGCCCATACATAATCTTGTAAAAACAGGATAGCCAATAATATTACTTAGCTTAATTATTTCATCTTGTGATAAGCTACTAACTATTTTTACTAAATCACTATAGGGAATATTTTGTCTTTCCCTACTTTCCATTTTTTCTATATACTCTAATATTTCTTCATTAGTCAATTAATCCACTTCCTTATTATTTGGTGTTCCAGACGGGACTCGAACCCATACCATTTCCGTCGGAGGGAAATATTCTATCCAGTTAAACTACTGAAACAAGAAGACTACTCTTCAACACAAGTAGTACCAACTTTCTTAGCTAATTCTAGCCATACTTCTAAACTTGCCTTACCATCTTTAATAATATTATCTTCTTCACCCTCTAAAGCAAGTAAACTATTTATATCAATTTTTTCATAGTTAATAGTGGTATCCCAAGTAACTTTATTACTATTTCTTATTACATCAGTATCATAATATTTTAAATCAGTATAGTAGCTACTAATCTTTTTATAAGCATCTTCATATTCATCTAGAACAGCACTATCTTCAGAAGTAATACCTTCTATAGAGTGCAGTCTTAGAATTTCGCCATTTTTATAATCAATAGTATATTCAAAAAAAGGCGTAGCATTAGTCGCTGTAGCACTTCTAGTACAATGAAGAGTTCCTCTAGAAGCACTTACTTCATCAATACTATCTATTTTACCATCATTACTTGTAGTAGCTGTATTACTTTCCCCACTTTGACTACAACCTACTATAAAGATAAAAAGTCCTAACAAAACTAGTAAACTATTCTTCTTCATTTTCTCCGCCCTCTTCTAAAGCTTTAATAATTTTCTTTTGATTTTTAATAATTACTTCCATCTTATCGTGTAATTCTTCTAAGATTAATTCACTCTTTAAATCAGTTCGATAATCATTTTGATTTCGTAAACTATCTTTTTCAGCTTGTCTATTTTGACTCATCATAATAATTGGTGCTTGAATAGCGGCAATACAGGATAAAACAAGATTTAGAAGAATAAAAGGATATGGGTCGATAGGGTCCCCTTCTTTTAATAAAATCCCATTAACAAAAGTCCAAAGTAGCAAAAAGAAGATAAATAAGATAATAAAAGTCCAACTACCTACACCCGCACTTACTTTGTCCGCAATTTTATCACCAAAAGACATCTTGGCTTCTTCTTGCTTATCAACATCAATACTTATAGGTTGGTCTATTAATAAATCTAATAACTCTTCTTCATCTTTTTCATCAAGTTCATTATTACTAAGAAGCATCTTAACTATCTCTTTTTTTGTTCTTTTCTTTTCCATTTATATTCACCTCTTAAATTATAACATATTTTTATTTATCCAGGAATTCTTTTATTCTACTATATAATTCTTTTTTCATTTCCATATCAATATCTTTTAAAAACCCGTGATTTTCAAAATTTAAGTTAAAGTATTCACATTCTACATTACCTTTTTTTAATTCTTGATAAAAAGCTTCTCCTTCATCTTTTAGACAATCTAAATTACCTGTTATTAATAAGGTCGTAGGAAAGTTAGAAAAATCTTTTCTTTTTAAGAGAAAAACTTCTTCATTATCTAAGTCATTTTTAGCATAAGTCTCATAATATTTACGTAAATTTCTTAATACTAATAAGTCATATTTTTCATTTTTAGTAATTGATAGAAAAGTACTTTCTCCAAAATATTCTCCACTTAAAACAGGATATAATAAGACATTTTTAGCTATCTTAAGCTTTTTATCTTGAACATTCCGATAATTTATTGTTCCTATGATACTTGCGCCAATTGAGTCACCAATTAAAGAAATATTTTTTTCAAGTACTCCTTCTTTTTCTAATCTTTCATATAAATAGGTAATTACTTCCATACATTTTTTAACTAAATTTAAATAAGTTAAATCTTCTTCATAGTCAAGCGCAATTACCATTCTATCTGTTTCTAAAGCCATTTCCCGACAAATATCATCGTATTTATAAAAAGCTTCAGTAACATCGACAATACCAGGTATAAAAATAATTACTTTTTTTAAGAAAGAAACTTTTTTAGGATAAAATACTCTAACTGGTAATAATTTTTCTTGTAAAACTATTTTATAATTAGAAATATTTCTCTTCGAAATAACAGGATGTAATAATTCTCCTACTTCACGATATAATTTATATGTATTTTTCTTTGTAAAACTTTGTTTCATAATTATCACCACTATAATATTAAGTCTATCATACTTTTTTCTAAAATTAATAATATTTTTAGATGTTGGACACACTTTTCATAATCTTTTAATTAACATTTTATTCTACTTATAATTTTATTATAATACATTCGTTTGTTTTAATCAATAGTATATAATCAAAAACTATTAAGGAAAAGTACTTCTCCTTTCCCATCTTTATTTAATAAATTATGTTCTTCTAATTGTTTCTTTACATTATTAGAAACACCTATAGTTCCATCTATTAATTGAACATCTTTTAGAATACTTTTTATTTCATCTTTAATAAAAGAATAGTGTGTACAACCTAAGACAACTGCATCTATTTTTTTATTTTTATAATCTTTAAGTAAGTTATTAAGAAGAGTTAGTAACTTTTCCCTATTTCCCTCTTCAATAGCTTCCGCTAAACCAGGACAAGAAAGTAAATAAATATTTTTCTTACCTTTATTTTCCTCAATTAACTCTAAAGTTCTTTTAGCTTCTATCGTCTTAGGTGTTGCCATAAGAAGAATATTTTGATAATTATCATTAGTCGCAAGCTTAATAGCGGGAACTACTCCCACAAAAATTACTTCAGGATACTTTTCTTTTAAAGCTTCTAAACATACTGTAGTAGCTGTATTACAAGCAATGACAATTATTTTACAATTTCTTTTTAAAAGATTAGAAACAATATTAGAAGTTATTTCTATTAATTCTTTAGTACTTTTATTCCCATAAGGAAGATTTTTATAATCTTTATAATATAAAATATTTTCATTAGGTAGTAATTCTCTTACTTTTTCTAAAATACTCAAACCACCTATACCAGAATCAAAAATTCCTATATAATCTTTCATACTCCCTCCTATAAAATTTTACTAATTATAAATAGTTTTTAGAAGTAATTATTTATCTCCTTAATTATAGCACTTTTTTTGAATTAAATGAAGTGTTATAATACTATATAGAGGTGTCTTATGATTAAAGTTAATAACTTAAAAAAAGAATTTGAAAGAACTAAAAAATCAAGAAAAAAAGAAAAGTTTTATGCCGTTAATAATATTTCTCTTTCAGCTAAAGAAGGCCAAATCATTGGTATTCTTGGTCCTAATGGAGCTGGTAAAACAACTTTACTTAGAATAATTGGCGGAATTATGGAACCTACTAGTGGAGAAGTTTTATATGATAATATGAATTTTACTAATAATGAAATAGAAATAAAAAAAGAAATAGCCTATCTATCAGGTAATACAAAAATTTACCAAAGTATTACGCCCTATGAACTAATGGATATGTGCCTTTCCTTTTATGAATTTCCTAAAGAAGAAAGAAAAAAAATAATATTAAAAATAAGTAAAATCTTAGAAATAAATAATTTCTTATATAATCGTATTTCTAAATTATCCACTGGTCAAGTCCAAAGAGTTAATTTAGCTCGTTGTCTAGTCCATAATCCTAAATATTATATTCTAGATGAAGCAACTAGTGGTCTAGATATTATTTCTAGTCAAATAATTTTAAAATTTATCAAAGAAGAAAGAGATAAAGGAAAAACTATTCTTTATTCAACCCATTATATGGAAGAAGCTGAAAATATTTGTGATTATGTCTATTTAATAAGTGAAGGTAAAATAATTATGAATGGAACTCCTAAAGAGATTAAAGAAAAGACAAAAACAACTAACTTACGAGATAGTTTCTTTAAAATAATAGGAGGAAATGTATGAAAGAAAAAATTACTATTGTTTTAAAAAAAGAATTACGAGAAGTCTTTAGAGATAAAAAATCTCTAGCGATGATGTTAGCTGTTCCTTTACTAATACCCTTTTTAATAATTGGTATTTCAGCTCTTTTTGATTCAGAAATAAATATAAGTTCCGATGATTTTAATAAAATAGGTTTTACTTATGAGTTTACTCCTGTAGAAGAAAATATAGCTAAGTACTATAATGTTGACTATAAAATAGCCTCTTTAAAAGAAATAAAAAAGTTATATAAAAGCGAAAAAATAGACCTTTATATTACAAAAGATAATGATACTTATCAAATAAATTATGATGAAAATAATGAAAAAAGTGCTCAAACTGTTTACTTAGCTGAAAAATTTTTAGAGGCTTATAAAACATACAAGCAAGAAGAATATCTTCAAGAAAATAACATTGATAGTAATAAAGCTTTAAATATTATTAATATTACTTATAATACTATCAATGATAAAAAGAAAAATTTTTATGTCAATTATACAACTAGTTATGCCTTTTTATTCGTAATTATGGCTATTACTGTTTCCGCAACCTATCCCGCAACTGATACAACGGCAGGTGAAAAGGAACGAGGTACTTTAGAAACACTTTTAACTTTTCCTATAAAAAGTAAAGATATTATTTTAGGTAAATTTTTAAGTGTCTCTCTTTCTTCAATAATAACTGGTCTTTTAGGTTTCACTCTCTCTTTAGTCGCCCTTTTTTATTCCAATAAATGGTTTAGTATTTATAAAGATATAAATATTTTACCTAGTGTTCAAACAATTATTATTACAATTGCGATTATTATATTATATTCTTTCTTAATAAGTGGCTTATGTATTGCGATAGCGTCAAAAGCTAAGTCATTTAAAGAAGCCCAAAGTGCTTTAACACCATTAACTTTCATTTGCTTCTTCCCCGGTATGATAGCGTCAATGGTTGATTTAAAAACAACTTCTTTAATAGCTTTAATACCTTTTCTAAATCATACCCAAATATTTAATGACGTTAATAGTGGTAATATTAATATTTTACATATTACTCTTATGTTTATATCAACTATTATTTTTGTTAGTCTAGTTTTAGCTTATATAATAAAAGCTTATAAAAGTGAAAAAGTCTTATTCAGTGATTAAGGCTAATAATGCAAATATAGTGTATAATATGAGGAATTTAACTTGGAAAAGCTAATAGCATAAATAAGTACGTTTATTCTGGTCAATATTTTGACACTTTTACTGAAAGAGAGCAATATCTAATGGAACAAGTAACAAAAGAGCAAGAACTGCTAATGAACTTATTAGCAACGTTTACTCAAGATAAAATGTTAATTTTAATGGTAATGTCAGCATTGAAACAAAATAGTCAAATAATGGAAATGATAGAATGGTTAATACCAATTTATCAAAACAAGCAACAAGTAACGGAAGAGCAAATAATAGGTAAAATGGAACAAATAATCAGCAAAATGAACTAGACAATAGTTCTTTTTCTTTATGCCACAAAAAAACAACGAATCAATGGGCAGTGGCTACAATTGCCAAACTCCATTAATTCGTTATCTGCGAACAATATACCATAAGCTAATCAAAATGTCAAATTTAATAAAACTTAATATGAGCACTATTTTAATCAGGTATAAAAAACATTACTTTTAGTAGTTGCATTTTTTATACACATCTGATATTATTATATTAGATATACCTAATCAGCGTTAGGTGCTCTCCTAACTTTATTTACATAATTTTAGGAGGAGGTGATAGTTATGAAATTGAGAGAAATCTTTTATTTTATAATTATACTTTTTCTTTTAATATTACTACTTATTAAAGTTTAATAAAAAAAAGAAAGACACACTAGCGCTTTATTGTAAGTGTTAGTGTGTCAAAACAAACAGTGGAGATGCACCTAACTTACCGAGATTAGGTATATCCCTTTTTTATTATATGCAAGATTTTGCTTGCTAATTAAATTATAGAGTATTTTTCTTTCAATTGCAAGACTTTTATAAAACTTTAGGATAAAAAATATCACTTAGGCAGTTATCCGCAGAAAATTTTAAATAAAGCTTAACACAAGTATCATTTTAATTAGGTATAAAAAGCACTACTTTTAGTCGTTGTATTTTTTGTACATATCTGATATTATTATATTAGATATACCTAATCAGCGTTAGGTGCTCTCCTAACTTTATTTACATAATTTTAGGAGGAGGTGATAGTTATGAAATTGAGAGAAATCTTTTATTTTATAATTATACTTTTTCTTTTAATATTACTACTTATTAAAGTTTAATAAAAAAGAAAGACACACTAACGCTTTATTGTAAGTGTTAGTGTGTCAACCATTTCGGGAGATGCACCTAACTTACCGAGATTAGGTATATCTCTTTTTTTATTATATGCAAGATTTTGCTTGCTAATTAAATTATAGAGTATTTTATTATTAAATGCAAGACTTTTATAAAACTTTAGGATAAAAAATATCACTTAAGCAGTTCTCCGCCACATATATACTGTTATGTAGGGTTGTAGAAGTGATTGATTAGAATTACCTGCTGCATTAGTTGTTAGGGCTGTTGCGCCTGTGTCACCGTGATTATGCGCTTGGCCACCACCAGTGTTTCCTATACCCCACAAAACTTGCCCACTGCCATTTGTACTACTTATTGAGCCTGTTTTACCAAAAAAATTATAACCTAAACCATACATAGCTCCACTAGTTGTACTACTAGCATCACTAAATAACCACATATTTAATGTATGATTATGACTAGGTATTTCATTTATTGTTAAAATGTGGTCACCTGTTGTATGAGTATGTGGATTAATAGTGTGCGTATGACTATTATTAAAACTCTTACTTCCACCCTCTTTTTCTACTTCATTAAATTCATCTTGACTTGTATCTACCCCTACTAGAGTTTGCCCTTTTCCATATGCTTCCCATTCTCCACCTAATGCTTCTTTTACCTTTTCTACTGTCGATAAACTAGTACTTATATAAATACTTCCTACGGGATACATTTCATTTAATAATTCTTTCTTTAAATTAGTTAAATTATTATCAAACTTAACACAAGTACCGTCTATGGCATCTTGAACATTGTTAAAACCTAGATTAGAACTATCTTTATAATAAACATCTTTACTATCTATTATACTATCAGCTAAGACATAACAAGAGCCAACTGATATTAAGACAGCTACTACTACCCCGATTATTATTTTAATATTCGTCTTCATATTATTTCACCCAACTTTTTCTTGCACATTATTTATTTTTTTCTAATAAAATTGTACCCCCCCCCCAGGGTGGTATTGTCAAGAAAAAGTTTTCGGCACAAAGAAAAAACTTAACCAATTTGGCTAAGTCTTTTAACGAACATTTTTATTTTCTTCTTCATCTTCTAAATTGTAATTATCAATGTATTCAGAAACCATATCAGTTACTGAATTACCATATCTTTTCTTCTTAGTATTCATTTCATTAGAAACACGACTAGCTAGAGCACAAGCAGAAGCAGCTGATATTAAAGTTGGTCCTAAATTACCTGGAAGACTAGATATTGCCTCTATTTGCGAACCAGATAGATTAACAAGCTCATCACCTATATTTTGAATATCAACAATAGCTTGATTCATATTAGAAACAGCATCAGGATGACTAACAATATACTCCATTGTTTCCTGAACAGCACTTAAATCAAATTGTGGGTTATTCTGAGCATATGGTCTTAAAACCTCTAAACATTTATTCGCAACAGCTCCTAACATAAAGTGTGAATCACTTGAGATTTTCGCTAACTCCTCTATGACACCAGCTTGATTAAGAGCACCTGATGAATAAGCCTGACTAACATCAGCAAAACGACCCTGAACTTCATTATAAAAGTTATTAAAGAACTCGTGACCAGCCGCATCAGCAGCGTGATAAGTATCACTTCCAACAACCCAGCCATTCGCATCCAAATTAGCTCTTTCAATAGAACCAGCACTTGTTAAGACATCTTTATTAGCTTGAGCTTTCATCCCCTCATAGATAGCGCCCCGTTTAGAAGTAATATCTTCACCAGCTTTATGAACTTTATCTAATATTTCTTTTTCATTTATTAATAACTCATTAGCTTGCTCATTCTGATGTTTAAAACCATTCGCAGCATTAGCGGCACTTACAGCAGAGGCCGTAACCGCAATAGTCGTAAATAAATCTCTAATAAATGGGTCATTACGATAATCAAGTTGTTCAGCTAAAGGTGAATAATATTTCTTACCTGTTGAACGCTTACCAAATATACTATAATTAATCTCTGTATTAGAACTTAATAAAAGTTCACTTTCAATAAAGGCATTTAATAATTTTTCATTGTCACCATCATAAATAGCTTGATTTTCAGCCTTTTCAGCTTTCATAAGCTTATCTTCTAACTCTTGGTCTAAATCATAACTCTTCGCAAAACGCATACCAACACAATTTAACTTTGAAGCCGCTGCTTTCATATCTTCAGATAAACCGTGAAGTCCACCTGATAATAAATTATCAGCTTCTATTTTAGCTTCTCTTATATATTTAATACTTTCAGCAGCTTTTTCTAATAAAGCCTTTTTCTCTTCTAACCGACTTAATTTTTCCTCATTAGATAATTTTCCTTTACGAAGATTATCATCAATTGACCTTATTAAATTATCAGAATAGAAAACATTTTTATAATTCTTTTCAATATTTTCATTAAGCTTAGTAACTTTACCTAAGACAAATTCAGACATCTTTTCTTCAATTACCATATTTAAAGCTTGAGGATATCTTTCCTGATTAATTCTATTACCTCGATATTCTTTAAAAATAGTTTCTAAGTCAACATACCTTAAATTATCAATACGCTCTTCTAAGGTATGCATCATTTCCTTAGCTTCCTTACCTAACATTATCTTACCAGCCATCTTACCTAATAACTGCGTACTAGCTTTAACTACAGCTGGAACTACGTGAACAATATTATATAAAGTATTACCTGATTGCAATTCCTTCTTAAAGTTTTGACTTACCTTAAGATTACTACGACGATAACGTTGACCATCTTTCTTACCAATAGTTAAATCTTTACGTAAATCACCAATTATTTCTCTTAAACCACGTTTTGGACGATAAGCTTCAGGTTCCTTTTTATTATTATCGTGCTTTTCTTCTTTATTTTCTTCCTTTATAGGAATAGCCTTCTTCTTATCATCATCTTCTTTATCTTCCTCTTTTAGAGGAGTAGCATTTTTCTTATTCTCATCTTGCATATGTAAATCAGGTAATAATGGAGCATTTTTATAAAGGTCAACAGCCGTACTATCTTGATTATTTTTCTTAGTAAAGTCAAAATCTCTTATTACAGCTGGTAATTGCTTAGCATTTTCAATAACTGCTAAATGTGTCTCTTCTGGTACTTTCATTACCTTAGGGTCTTCAACCTTTTTAACTTTATCATCCATTCCATAGAGAGCTCTGATAGCGTCCTCAATAGACCCTTTCTCATCACTTTTACCATTTTCTTTTTGATAAGCAATTATTTCTTTCTTTATTTCTTCTAAAGCATTCTTTAGTTGTTCCTTTTCAGCCTTGGTCCGACTACTCTTATGGATAATATCTCCTAAACCTTTTTGTTCCAATATCTTATTTATTATCTTACGATTATTTAAAGTTGAAGCTAACTCTTTCATTTCATTATAAGAAATATCAAACGCAACAGCACTATTATTTATCTCCACAATTCTATTTTGTTGTTTTTCTAATTGTCTTAATTTTCTAGCCAAACGTTCTTGTTTTTTTCTAGCCGTGATTAACATCTCATTTTCAGACATTTTTAGACCCATATAATAGTCTTGTAATGACTTAAGAGTTTCATTATCAAAAGGTCCTTCTTGTTCATACTTAGCTCTTTCTTCAGCAATAATTTCATTTATCCGATTAATAATATCTTGGATAAGTTTATCATTTTCACTTTGTTCTTTTCTTAAAGCTTCAATACTAGCGCTAATCTTATCATACTCTTCTTGGGCATCAGGAAGTAAAGTTGCATTTACTCTAGGCTTTATTTCTTCTCCAACTGGTTCCTTTGCAGTATCAGAAGTAACAATATCGCTAGGAACAGTATTGGTGCTTGTATTAGCATTTGTATTTCTATTAGTATTAATATTCGTATTTTCTCTTAGAAAAGAATTTCTAACATAATCAGCTAGTTCAAGTGGTAAGCTAGTAATAGCGTTATGTAGCTCTTCTTCTTTTCTTTCTATTTCTTCCGTAATACCTTTTTCATCTTGACTATCACGTCTATTCGCAAGTTCATCTCTTAAACTTCTCAAGTCTCTTATTAAAGAAAAAGATTTTTCATAATTAGTACGATATGTTTGTAATGTATTTCTAGCTTCATTTAGACTATTAGTTTCATTTTCTAAATGAAAAATAAGTCTTTGATATTCATTATTAAACTCTTCAATAGGCATATTATTTTGTTCATTACGTAAAGCTTCTCTTTCTTCATTTAAATGATTTACTTCGTCTTCGTGTCTTTTAACTATTTCTTCTAATCTTTCAAAATATGTATCCATCTTTTCATCCCCTTTAGTTCATACTATCTATTTCTTTTAGGACGTCTTTAATCATTGCGAGCTCTTTTTCATCCGTCACATTTTCTAATTTAGAAGGACCATAGAGAGGATCATATGCTGAAACATATATATTCTTCCTTCCATTAGCGGCTACCGTATTATCCGTATATCCTACATAAGCTTTATTAGTATCTTCTGAATCAAACGTAAATAAAATATCACATTCAATACTTTGACCGTCTTTTTCAATAGTTATCTTTTCATTATCAATATCAAATTCCATAGTAAACCCATACCTTCCTAATAATATAATTATAGTTTATCATTATCAATAAAAAAAAGCAATGCTTCTATCTAACTTTTTATCCCAAAAGTGTATATAAAGAAGCATTGTTTTACAACATTTTCATCTAATTAATGATAAGTTGCTTTTTTTAAATAAACATTAGCTTTTTCGGGTATCTTTCTACTACATACCATAATACCGCCCTGTCTTGCACAAATAATACCACGAGGGGTATAAGAACTTTTATTAGTTAGTTTATCCCTTTTCTCCTCAATAACAGCTAAAGGGTAAACAAACTGTTCATTACCATTTTCAAAGTAAGATTTTAACATCTTAGAAAATCTCTTTCTTAAATAAGTAAACTGATTTTTATTACTATGAAAATATTGGTCCAGAATAGAAAATTTTCCATAATCATCAAATTTAGTTACTAATTCCATATCAAGACTATTCCAGTCAACATCCGTAATTAGTTTTGTTTCCTTATCCTCTTCTAAAGTTCTAAAAGCGTGTCTTGGATGACAAATATAAAGAAAACTATTTTCATCAGTTATACTAAGAATATCTTCTATTTCCGTTTTCATTTGTGAATAAGATTTTTCATTGTCAACGTCATATTGTAATTTTTCAAGCATATTATTTTTCTTCTCCTCATTTAAATATATTTTTGTTACTAATAATTATAACTAAAAGTTTCTCTGTTTCAAACAGCCGTTTTTTATTATAGCATATTCCTCTAAAGTTGTAAATTTTATTTTTTAAATTGTTTTGTAATATCCATAGCTTCGTAAAACTCATCAATACTACTTATAGGAGAAGCATTTTTATATTCACCATCACTAATACTATCAGCCTGGAAAAAGGCATTAGTTCTTTCAATTAAATCCTTTAAATAACGATAATTACTAGAAAAATAACTTTTTACAGCATCCCGAGTTTGACACTTTAAATAATTAAAAACTTCATTTTTTCCAACTATTATAAGGGAAAATGAAGTTTTTTTGTTTGTACAAATAGTTCACCTAAATTTTTTTACTTAGTATACTATTTCTTAATGCAGTAATTTCTTTATTGCTTGGCAATAAAAAATTAAAATTTTTATTTTCATATATTTCTAATAATTTTTTTATATCCTCTGTAGGTTTTCTTAGTTTATAACTATTATAATCAAATTTATCTGCTTCAAATTTAATTAATTCTTCTTTTAATTTTTCAGCCGTTATTCCCTGTTCCCATCCATCTACATTAAGTGTAGATTTATTTTCAAATTTTAATATTTTATATTGTATTATTCTTATTATCGTTAAGGCCATAAAGCAAATAAGAAAATGTGCTTTTATGTGTTCTTCTGTCCATACATATATTGGCCTTCCTTCTAAGTCACTTTTTATAATTCTAAAAGAATCTTCTATCCTTGATAGCCCGTGATATCTATTTATTATTTCTTTGTCATCTTCAGCTATCTCTGATGTAACTATTGAATAATATCCTAATGTTTCTTTATATTTTTCCAGTTTTTCATTTAAAAATATTATAACTTTTTCTGGATGTATAACTTCTCCTGTTTCTTTATCTATATCAACTGTTTTTATATATTGTTGACTTTTTCTTTCTTTATCTTTTAATTTATCTGGATTTTCCTTACAACTTTCTAAGTACTCAATAAATTTTTTATTTTGATGCATTTCTCTTTCATAATGTTTTTTACTCCAATATACTATTTCTTTTTCTTTTACCTTCTTTTTTGATATTGTTCCATCAACATTTTTATAAGTTAATGTTATTTCATTAATTCTTGATTTATATTTAAATACTACCTCATTGTTTTTATTTTTTATAACTTGATAGTCACTATCATCAAGTGTCCACTCTCTTTGAGATTTCCAACTTCTTTTTACACTTTTACTGATTATGTAACCATTACCTTTATCAACGATTAAATACTTATTTTCTTGAGCATTCATTCCGTTATCCGCAACAATTACAATTTTACCTAAATCCATTTTATTAATATCATTTTCTAAAACATTTTTGAATGTAGTTTTATCTTGAGTGTTGCCTGGAAACAATTTGTGAGAAATAGGTATACCATTATTATCAATAAATAAACCCATTTGAACAATTGGCTCTTTTCTATTTTCTTTTGAAACTCCTTTTTTTCTAAAACCTTTTTTTACTATGATAGGATTACCTTGTACATCTTTTACAATTTCATTATTTTCATCAAGCTCATAAACATCATCATCACCATACATAGTTTCAAAAAAATAATTAGTTACATCATAATAAGTTAAATTTGAATTTCTTCCAATAGAAGAGTTTTTGATTTTAGTATTCATTCTATTTTGTATTTTTCTAGAATTTTCTTCTAAAACATCTAAAGCTCTATACATCTGTTTAATTTCATCAGAACTTACAATTGGGAACAAATAATTATCTTTATATTCAAAAGTTTTTTTCTTACTTTGTGGATTTAATATTCTTCCAAATACTAGCATTTTAACTAAGCCATTTAAATCATACTCAATTTTAGAATCGGATTTAATTCTTCGCATTAAGTCAGCTATTCCTAGTTCATTATAAATATTTTCTAGAAAGAAGTATCCAATATTTTTAGGATTAAGATAAGCAAAGGCCTCATCAATAAATTTGTTGGCATTATACAGTTTAGCTCTTACTCTAAAATCGTTAGTATCTAAACCATCGATTTTAAAAGACCCATTATTAACAGATTCTTTCATACGTTGATAAAAATTAGGTTTACCATCATCAAATTTTTCTTCAAAGCCTAAATTTTTAATAGTCTTTCTTTTGTTTTTCTTTTTACCATTTTCAAAGACAGTATAATTTTCAACAATTCTCAAATATGGTTTTCCTTTACAATTAAAACGATCAAGGTACATAATTTCACCTATACTTTCTATACAATAATATTATACCATATAAAAATTAAAAAGAAAAGCCTAATTTCAACAAAAATTAAACTTTTTATATTTCATCAACTGTCAAACTCGGGTTATAGCATATTCCTCTAAAGTTGTAAATTTTATTTTTTAAATTGTTTTGTAATATCCATAGCTTCGTAAAACTCAT
>CANRQG010000033.1 GCA_947632735.1 uncultured Bacilli bacterium
TTGTCCTATATATTTTCTTATTCCTTCTTCATATCTTTTAAAGATAAGTTTACTTTATTTTTATATAATTGTTCTTTTTTATTTAAGTAATAATTATAAACAAAGCAACTACTACCAATACATTTATTAATAAATATTTTTTGTTCTTCATTTGGATAAATTCTAAACATATAAGCCTTATTAATTAACATTGTTCATTCCACTACAATTCAATAATAATACAAACGTTTGTAGTTGCCAATAGAACAAATTATAAAACCTATAATTTATTACTTTTTACCAAGCAAATTCCTAATATATAAAAAAATATAGAGTCATATAATTGCTTATATTTTTCTACAGAAAAATATATTGACTTTCTAATAATTTAATTATATAATTAATTTAGGTGATAAAAAATGGTAAAAAGAGAAACATATTTATCTAAAATTCGTGAATTTTATGATAAGGATATAATAAAAGTTATTACAGGAATTAGAAGATGCGGTAAATCTACATTGTTATTGCAAATAATTGAAGAATTGAAAGAAAACAATATTGATGATAATCATATTATTTATATTAATTTTGAAAATGTGGAATTTTCTTTTATAAAAAATTATTTAGATTTAAATAAGTTTATTAAAGAAAAAATTAAAGATAACAAAAAATATTTTCTGTTATTTGATGAAGTACAAATGGTTGATGAATGGGAAAGAGCGATTAATTCTTTTAAATCAACTTTAAATGCTTCAATATTTGTAACTGGGTCTAATTCTAAATTATTATCTTCTGAATTAGCTACACTTTTATCTGGAAGATATGTGAGCTTTAAAATTGCTCCATTTAGTTTTAAAGAAGTTGCAGAATATAAAAATTTAAAAGAAAAAAGTGATATAGAAGAAGCATTTAATGATTACTTGTTATGGGGAGGTATGCCTCAAAGATTTTCCTTTACAACAATAGAAGGTATACAAACATATTTAAAAGATGTCTTTGATTCAATAGTATTAAAAGATATTGTAAAAAGAAATTCTATAAAAAATATAACATTATTTGAAAGAGTTATGGAGTATTTAGTAACAAACCCAAGTCAAACATTTTCTCCAACTAATATGATGAGTGTTTTTGAAACAGAAAAGATTCCTGTTTCTTCTAGAACAATTTATGAATGTTTGGACTATGCTGAAGAGGCCTTATTAATGGCTAAAGTTTCTACTTTTGATATTAGAGGAAAAAGAATATTATCAAGAAAAGATAAATATTATTTAACTGATTTAGGTTTAGGTCAAATTTTAAATATAAATAAGAAAACTCAATATGGGGCTTATTTAGAAAACATTGTATATAATGAGCTTATTTTTAGAGGATATAATGTGAGTGTTGGAAATAATAATGGTAAAGAAATAGATTTTATTGCTACAAAACATAATCAAAAAGAATATTACCAAGTTACATTTGAACTTTCTAATAAAGAAACAGAAGAAAGAGAATTTGGTGCATATGATAATATTCAAGATAATTATCCTAAATATGTTATATCAACTGATAAATTAGACTATTCTCAAAATGGTATAATTCATAAAAATATTATAGATTGGTTACTAGAAAAATAAATTAAGCTAACAAGGAGTCGCTATGCTTGCAAGCATTTTAAGAACTCCAGTTGCTGCAAAGGTAAGTGTTAGCATTATGCGCGCTTTTGTAATGATGCAAAAATATATTTCTACTGAGTTAATTTAAGTTAATCTCACCATTTCTATACTATGATACTTCTTATTACTTGGTATTTATTTTCCTATAGGTTATATTGGCTTTTTTGTATTTTAGTTATATAATTAACATATAAAAAAGGAGCTTTTTTAAAGAAATAGAGGTGATATAATGACAATAGAAGAAATGCTTGACGGACTTGAACCAAACAACAACAAGTACATTGAAAGAGAACGAGAAAAACAAAGAAAACTAGAGCAAAAAGCCAAAACAAGAAAAGCAATTATTACTGTTTTAGCTATTCTTTTCCTACCAATTGTAATATTCGTCTTAGTAATAGCTGAATTAATGCGTACAACTAAATAGAAGTTACATACTTCTATTTTTCATTATCTGTGTTATAATTTAGAAAATGGAAAAGAGGTGAAAATCGTGGCAAAAAAGCATCAAGTAAGAAGAAATATATATGACGAAAACGGTCATATAAAAATCTCTAGAGAAATATATAAAGCCTTTTATAAACAAAAAAAGTCACGACTTAAACCCTTTGCTTTTTGTTGCCTCTTTCTTTTTTTCTTTAGTATTATCATATATAACTGTTACAAACTAATGGCTTGGGATAAAGATAATAAAAATATCAAAAATATAGGAGATAACTTAATAAAAATATCTAAGCCTACTTTTGTTAAAATAGATGGAGAACTAGTAAATGAACCCAAAAATAAAGAAAGCGATTACTTTTATTATATAAAATTTCCTTTTTATGACGTGGACTTTAAAGAACTTCTAAAAATAAATCCTGATACTGTTGCCTTCATAAATGTACCAAACACCAATATAAATTATCCAGTAGTTCAAGCCAAAAATAATGATTATTACTTAACCCACGCTTTTGATAAATCAAAAAATGCTGCTGGCTGGGTCTTTATGGATTACCGTAATAGTCCTAAGTTTATTGATTCAAATACCATCATCTATGGTCACGGTAGACTAAATAAAACAGTTTTTGGTTCTTTAAAAAACACTTTAACTTCGCAGTGGCAAAAAGAAAAAGACAACTATGTTATCAACATCTCAACACCTAAAGTTAATTATCTTTATCAAATATTTTCTATTTATACTATTCAAGAAGAAACTTATTACTTAACAAATAATTTTACAACTAAAGAAGAAAAAGAAAAATGGCTTAAGACAATGAAAAAACGTTCTATTGTAAAAGTTAATCTCGATGTAGATTATCTCGATAAAATAATAACTTTATCAACTTGTGAAAATAATCAAGGTGGCCGAATCGTTGTCCACGCTAAACTTATAAAAAAGCAAGAAAAATAACTGTAGTATCACATTTTACTACAGTTTTAATTTTCTCCTTCTTCAAGCATTGTTGTTATAAAAATACCATAACCTCTTTTAGGATCATTCACAATAACATAATTTACTGCACCAATAATTTTTTCATCTTGAATTATTGGTGAACCACTCATTCCCTGAATTACACCACCGGTTTCTTTTAATAATCTCTCATCAGTTATTTCAAACAAAATATTTTTCGTTTTACTGTTATCATTAAGTGAGATTATTTCAATAGAAAATTCTTCAATATCATTATTATTAATGACCGTTCTTATACTAGCTTTTCCTGTATGAATATCACTACTATTTCCTACACTCATCATTTCTTTATCTGAAAAATCTTCCGTATATTTACCAAAAATACCCGTAACTTCATTTTCTTTTATTGTTCCGTAAACGTTGTCACGATTATAAATAGAATTTTTTTCACCAGCCTTACCATCTTCACTTTTAATAATATTTGAAACACTAGCCTCATAAATTTCGCCATCTTTTATTTCAAACTTAGAAATAGTGGCTCTTTCAATAATTTCGTGTCCTAGTGAACCAAATATTTTTGTTTCGGGATCAATATAAGAAAGCGTTCCTACCCCATTAATTTGGTCTTTTATATATAAGCCAGTTTTTAAAACATTATTCTCATCTTTTTCTAAAGACATTTCTATTTCTTTTACTTTACCATTTCTTTCAACAGTAAAAGAAACCTTGCCCTCTTTATTTTCCAACTGTTCCGTTAAGCTTTCTATTCCACTTACTTCCTTACCATCAACTTTAGTAATAATATCACCAATTTGAAAGCCGGCATCTTTTGCTAAAAATTTACCATTCACCTCATAAAAGTCAACGATTAAGACACCTTTTGAATGAACTTCAATACCAATAGTGTCTCCTCCAACCACAATTTTTTCAGAATATGCTAAGGTATTAAAAGGAAAAAGCAGTAAAGCAATTACAATTAATAATTGTAGTAATTTATCTTTCTTTTTCATACTTTTCACCTCTATTTCTATTACTACATTAATAGTTTTCTCTAAATAAACTATCCTACTCATACAAATTTTGCCAAAAAAAAGAAGTTACTCTTGAACTTCAAAATCTTCAACTTCGCCATTTTGCTTTACTAACTTAGTAATTGCTTCTTCAGCCTTCTTAAGCTTTTCATCACAAATTCTAGCAAGAGACATAGCTGTATTAAATTCACTTATTGCCTTATCTAAAGAAATATCCCCTATTTCTAATCTTTTAACAATTTCTTCCAATTTTTCTAAACTCTCTTCAAAGCTTAATTCTTCTTTAACTTCTTCTTTTTCGACTTCTTTTTTCATAAATTCCTCCTATAAAACTGAAGCTTTAATGCTTCCATCACTATATTCAATTTCTAAAATATCATCTTTTTTTAGTTTCCTCACACTAGTAACAACTTTATTGTTTAATCGAGTGATAGCATACCCTCTTTGCAAAGTCAAAAGTGGACTCAGCGTTTCTAATTTAGAAACTAATTGTAAATACTTATTAGCTTTTCTATCAAGTATTTGATAAGGATTTTTTAAAATATAAGAATTTTTAACATTAATTAATTCTTTCTCTTTAGCATTAACTAAACTACTTATACTGTACTTAAGCCTTTCCATTATACTATCAAAAAGCATATCTTTAGCTTGATAAATAACAACTGGATTTAGTAACACATTACGATTTTTAATATTTTTTAATCTTTCTTTGTATCCTTTAACTTTATTTGTTATTACCGTATTAAGTCTTATTTCTAATTGATTTAGATAAGTCATTACATCACTTATTTGAGGAACAGCCATTTCTGCCGCTCCTGTTGGCGTTGGAGCTCTTAAATCAGCCACAAAGTCAGCTATTGTAAAATCTATTTCGTGACCCACAGCACTAATAACTGGTATTGGACATTCATAAATAGCTCTGGCGACTATTTCTTCATTGAATGGCCATAAATCTTCAATACTGCCGCCACCTCTTCCAACAATTAAAGTATCCAAAGAAAAGTTTTCACTAAATTTAATTTGCTTAACTATATCAGGCGCAGCTTCTTCTCCCTGAACCAGTGCTGGGAATAAATATATTTCTGCTAAAGGCCATCTTCTTTTTATCGTTGAAATAATATCTTTAATCGCCGCTCCTGTTGGTGCCGTTACTACTCCTATTCTTCTAGGAATTTTAGGTATTTTCTTTTTCTTAAGTGGGTCAAACAAACCTTCTAATTCTAATTTTTTCTTAAGTTGTTCAAAAGCAATATATAAATTTCCAATACCATCTTCTAGCATATCATTTACATAGATTTGATAAGCTCCATTTGCTTCAAAAACACTTATTTTTCCTGTTACTAATACTTTCATTCCATCTTGGGGAACAAATTTTAACTTTTTAGTACTTGAAGCAAACATAATAGCGTTTATTCTACTATTTTCATCTTTCAAAGTAAAATAATAATGACCTCTACTATGAGCTTTAAAATTAGATATTTCACCTCTTAAAAAAACTTCATTTAAATTAACATCATTATCTATTTTATATTTTATATATCTAGTTAATTGAGTAACTGTAATATATTTATCGTTCATAATAGCACCTTCTATCCCTCATCTTCGTGATAAATCTTATCTAAAACACCATTAATCATTTTAACAACCTTACTATCAGAATACTTCTTTGAAAGTTCAATTGCTTCATTTATTGTTACAACACTAGGAGTATCAGTATATTTTAGTTCATAAATACCTAAAGAAAGAATGGCTTGGTCAACTTTATTTAGACGGTCAAACTTCCAATCTTGCAGATAAGTATTAGCTAATTTTTCTATTTCCTTTTTCTTTTCTATTATCCCCATAACACAAGACTTTACAAAATCATTTTCTATTTCTAATTGTTCTTTAATTAAATCTTCTATACTATAAGCAAGATTGGCACTTTCTAATATTTTAATTTGATAAATAACTTTAATAATTACTTCTCTTAATTCACTACGATTTTTCATAATCTATCACCTCTACTTTCTAACTATATTTTTCTTAAGGTCATATAAAAAATTAAGGGCTTGCATAGGAGACATTTCTAATGGATTAATCTTTTTAATTTCTTCCTCGATAGGATTTTTCTTTTCTACCGTTTCATTTTCATTAAGTTCAAACAAAGATGTTTGCGTAAATACTTCTTTCTTTACACTCTTCTTTTCATAAATGCTAAGAATTTCATCAGCTCTTTTTATTAGAGATTCTGGAAGCTTTGCCAGTGAAGCAACATTTATTCCATAACTTTTATCAACGGCACCAGGTTTAATTTTATGTAAAAAAGTAATTCTACCATCTTCTAAAACAGCTGATACGTGGACATTTTTTAAATGCTTTAAATCTCTTTCTAGAGAAGTTAATTCGTGATAGTGAGTAGAAAACATTGTTTTAGCTTTTATTTTATCGTGAATATATTCTAATATTGCCTGAGCTAAACTCATTCCATCATAAGTAGCGGTACCTCTTCCCAGTTCATCAAAAAGGATTAGACTATTTTCCGTTGCCTCATTAATAGCGTAATTAGCTTCTTTCATTTCAACCATAAAAGTTGACTCACCTGATACTAAATCATCACTGGCGCCAATTCTTGTAAATATTTTATCAAAAATAGGCATTAAACAACTTTTACAAGGAACAAAACAACCCATTTGAGCCATTATAACGGTAATGGCACATTGTCTCATATAAGTAGATTTACCAGCCATATTAGGACCTGTTATTAATAAGATATCAGTTGTCTTATCCATTATTATATCATTAGGAATATATTTATCTTTCATAACTTGTTCAACTACTGGATGACGACACTCTACCATCTTAATTACTTTTTCCTCTGTTAATTCTGGTCTTACAAATTTATAAGTATCACTTACTACTGAAAAAGCTTGTAACATATCAATTTCACTAATTATTTTAGCATTTTTCTGTAGTTTAGAAACATATCTTTTTACAACTTCTCTTAAATCCATAAAAAGTTTATATTCTAGACTTATTATTTTTTCTTCTGCTCCTAAAATAATATTTTCTTTTTCTTTTAAAACCGGTGTTATAAATCTTTCACAATTAGCTAGTGTTTGTTTTCTTTCATAGCCGTATTCTTCCTTTATCAAAGAAATTTGTCCTTTACTTACTTCAATGTAATAGCCAAAAACTTTATTAAAACCAACTTTTAAATTTTTAATACCCGTTTTTGCTTTCTCTTCTTTTTCCATTTCTAAGATAAAATCTTTTGAACCACTACTTACTTTTCTAAGTTCATCTAATTCTTCATTATAGCCTTCTTTAATTAAATGACCCTCGTGTAAAGTAAAAGGAGCATCTTCTAAAATAGTTCTATCTAAAAGAAGATATAAATCCTCGAAAGATTCTACTTTTTTGTCAAACTTTAACTCTTCAAGAATTTTTTCTATTACTGGTAGTTCTTTTAAAGAATTTTTTAATTGTAATAAATCTTTAGCATTTAAATTACCATAAGTAATTCTAGCTACTAATCTTTCTAAATCATAAACGCCACTTAAAGCTTTAATTAAGTCATCTCTTAAAATAAATTCTGTTGATAGCTTAGAAACTAAGTCATATCTTCTTTCAATTTTTTCTTTATTTGTTAAAGGATTTTCAATTGTTTGTTTTAAAAATCTTGAACCCATAGCTGTTTTTGTTTTATCAAGTAACCATAATAAACTATATTGTCTTTCTCTATTTCTAATTGTTTCAGTTAACTCTAAATTTCTCTTAGTATTATTATCAAACTCTAAATACTCACTTACTTTTATAAGTTCACACTTTTGTAAATGGTGCAAATCACCTTTTTTAGTTTCAATTATATAAAATAGTAGATGTTTTAATGTCTTAATTAGTCTTTCATCTTCAATGTTTTGATAAATATATTGATAATTTTTATCTTCTAAGCTTTCTTTAATTATAGTAACTAAACAATTTAAACTAGTTCTTAATTCTTCTACTATTTCTCTATCTATCGTGTCATTAACAATAATCTCATTAAAGCCTCTTTTAGCAATTTCTTTTATGACAGTATCTTTTTCGCCTTCTACCAGTAAAGCCGAAACTTCACCGGTTGAAATATCAGCATAACTTATGCCGTAGCAATAGCCAAAATCATATATATTAGCTATATAGTTATTACTCTTAGAATCAATATTACTATCTAATCTAGTCCCTTTTGTTATAACTTGAATAACATCTCTTTTAACCATACCTTTTACTTCTTTTGGGTCTTCTAGTTGTTCAGCGATAGCGACTTTATAACCTTTTTCTACTAGGTCATTAACATAAGATGCATAAGCGTGATGCGGAATACCACACATTGGAACTCTTTCATCTAAACCAGCTTGTTTGCCCGTTAAAGCAAGTTCTAAAAGACGCGATACTAAAATAGCGTCGTCAAAAAACATTTCATAAAAGTCACCCAAGCGAAAAAATAAAATACAGTCTTCGTATTTATCTTTTAAGTCCATATATTGTTGCATCATTGGACTTAACTTTTCTCTTTGTACTTCACTACGTTTCATATTTACTAATCACCACTAAAGTTATTATATCAAAAAAAGCTTTTCTATTAAAGAAAAACTTCACTTAAAAACCTCTTGAACTGCCTCCACCACCAGAGGAGCCACCGCCACCAGAGAAACCTCCTCCGGAGAATCCTCCACCAGAGAAGCCTCCACCTCCATAAAAGCCAGAGCTTCCTGTTGAAAACATTAGCGATAAGAAGATAATACCTTCAAAAAGCATAACTACTAGTAAAAAGGCTTTGAAAAAGAAATAGACGACAATAAAATAAATAATATTTAATATTAAGGTAATAATGAAAGCTAAACCTTTCTTACTTCTCTTATGAATATTAAAGGATGAACCCATAAAAGCACCGAAGTAAAAAGCTGCGAAAAAAACAAATATAAAAGCCCCATCATCATAATTAGCTTCAACTTCTTTTACACTAACTTCACTACTATCTATCTCATAATAATCACATATTTTTTTATAAAAGGCATTATAGCCATTCTTTATTCCCTCATCCCACTTATCTTCTTTTAAATAAGGAATAATATATTCATCTTGATATCTTCCTGTTAAGCCGTCTGGTAATAGTCCCTCTAGTCCATAACCAACTTCTACTCTAAATTCTCTTTCTTCTAGAGCAAGAAGTAATAAAAGGCCATTATTTCTTTCTTTATCTCCTATTTTAAATTTTCTAAAAAGTTCAGTTGCATAACTTTCTAAATCTTTTCCTTCCAAATTTTTAACCGTTACTACAACAATTTGTGCTTTTGTCTTTTCTGCCAAACTAGCTGAATGCTCTAAAATATATTTTTCCGTATCTTCACTCAAAATATTAGCATAATCATTAATATAAAACTTGTCAGTTGCGTCCACCAAAGCATTTACCTTAATAGTAAATATACTAGTAAGAAAAGCTATTAGTAGTAAAAATTTTTTCATAAATTCCTCCTTAAAGAAAAAGAAGAATTATCTTCTTAATCAAAGTCTACTTCTGGTAATTTAGTTTTACCATCATCAGCTTCAAAATAATCAATTTTATCAAAGTCAGCTATCTCAGCAATTATATTTGTTGGAATTTTTTTAATCTTACTATTATAGCTCTTAGCCGCAGCATTAAAATCACGTCTCGCAACTGCAATACGATTTTCAGTACCAGCTAGTTCATCTTGTAAATTAATAAAATTCTCATTAGCTTTTAAATCAGGGTAGTTCTCAACAATTACAAGTAAACTATTTAAGGCACTTGATAATTCACTATTAGCTAATGACTTATCATCAACATCATCGGCACGTAATAAATTTTCTCTAGCTCTAGTTACTCTTTCAATTGCGGCATCTTCGTGCTCCATATATCCTCTTACAGTATTAACTAAATTAGGAATTAAATCAGCTCTTCTTTCTAATTGAATATCAATATCAGAAAACTTTCCTGTTACTTCTTCCCTTAAAGAAACTAAACTATTATATGTTGTTACTGCCCAAAAAATCACAACAGCAACAATAACACCTACAACTCCTAAAATGATTAAACCAGTTTTCTTTTTCACAAAAATCACTCCTTTAATTAGCTTTAACTTGAAATAAAAAGCTTCTCTTCTTATAACGACATTATAATATATCTATTTAGTTTTATCAATAGAACAGAACAATTTTTTCCCTCTTTACAAAGTAGAATTTACTTTTATATTTGACACCTTTAAGTAGAATTTATAGAAAATAAGAAACTATTTAAGTTTATTCTCCTCCTCATCACAAATACTACTTAATTTTAATGAACAATAGAGAAAACCTGTAATAAATAAAATTATAATAACTAATAAAAATTCCAACATCTTTTACCCTCCTATTTAATAATATGGTCTATTTCACTATGGAAATGCATTTATTACACCATAAATTTTAGAGGATGTAAAATGGCTAATTTCTAAAATTCAGCTAAAAAAGCAAAGAAAAAAATGAAAATCCTCTCCTGAATTTCATTTTTTACTATCTACTATATATCTGAAAATTTAAAATTAGTAAAATTTAATTTTTTTTAATTTTCTTTTTTTTTAAAAGCTAAACCTATTACTAAAGTTCCAGCTAAAACTATTGCGCCACCAATAATATAAATTATTTTATTCATTGAAAGAGCTGTATCAGGTACTTCTACAACTTGAGGAGCATCTTCATCTTCAACAGCTGGGGCAAAGACATCTTTTACTTGTTCATATATATCTTGGTATTTTGTAAATAGGCCTTTTGCATAATCTTCCATATTAGAATAGCTATTGAAAAGGAATAATTGACCATTTTTAACATTAGCAGTGGCATCATCTTCACTAAAAGCATCATAAGTTGTTAAGATAATTCCATTAAATAAGTAATCTAAATAAACAGGCATCTTTTCTTCATAAGTTTTAGAATAAGTAACCGTTTTATCTTCACCAACTAATTTATATTCAAAGGCACCAAATGTTGTTGAAATAGCATTATCAAGTGTAAGTAATTGGTCTAATTTTAAAGAATTAGTTCCGCCCTCTTCTGTAAATGAGAATGTATTATTCTTATCAACATACTGAACCTGATAAAAATGGTTATATTCCTTATCTACTGACTGAATTTTATAATCAATTACCATTTTAACAAAATAGTGATTATCTTTATCAACCGTTAGACTCTCATTATCTAATAGGCTTTTAATCTCTTCTTTATCAATATTAACATCGACATTAGTTAAACTAGTAACACTCTGTTTTCCTGGTGTATCATCATCTTTACTATCAGTAAAATTAATCTTTACTGTCTTATCCTTTACTTCAATTGATTTTAAAGCTTCTCCTTCATAACCAATAAATTCATTATTTTCATCTAACTTAGATTTATAAACATCTAGATGAATTTTTTCAATTGTAAACTCAAAACCATTATGTTTATACTCCTCAGCATAAACCCTACTATAGCTAAAAACTATACCTATTAATAATAAGAATAAAAGCATTTTCTTTTTCATTACCATCACCTATTCTAATATTATCAAATAGTATATGAAACAGCAATTCTAATTATGTAAAACGACAATAATTTTACATAATTTGTCATATAATTAAATATTTATCTTCATATTCTCTTATTTTCATTATAATCTTCTTTAGTCAATTCATATTTAGCAAAAGTTAATAAGCCATCGTAAAAAGTATAAGGTGATGTATCTTTTACTTCACTAGTCTTAGAAAAACCCAATTTTTCAAATATCTTACAAGAAGCAATATTATCTTTTACAGCGCTAGAAGAAATACTATTTATCCCTACTTCTTTAAACATATAATCTATCATTACTTGAGCAGCTTCTGTTGCATAGCCTTTTTTCTGATAATTCGGGTCTATATACCAGCCTACATCACGAATAGTAATATCTTCTTCACTTTCTTGGCTAGATACTTGTCCTATTACTTCTTCTTTGCCACTTCTTGTATATTCTGGTTTTAAGAATATGCTCCATACAAAAACATCATTATCCTCGGCCTTTTCTACTTTAGATTTATAAAACTTTTCCTGTCTTTCCCAAGTCCAATGTTTAGAATCGTTAGCATATTTTTTAGCTCCTACTAAATACCATTTATTAACTTCAGGTAACATTAGTATTTCCCATAATCTTTTTTGTTCTTGCATCTTAGAACTTCTTAAAATTAATCTTTCCGTTTCTAATCTTTTACTACCAATAAAATTCATTATTTATTCTCCTTTTATACTCTATCATAACCCCACCATTCGGGAATCAATTTTTCTAGTCTTATTACTTCTTCATTATCAAGACTCTTTAATATTTCAATATTCTTACTATTTTTAGAAAGTTGCATCAAATACTCTCTACAAGCTCCACAAGGTGAAGCTAAATTACCCTTAGAATCAACACATACTAATTTTACAATTTCATTTTCTCCATTTGTAATCATATTAGCAATAGCATTTCTTTCTGCACACATTCCTAAAGTTGATGCTGTATCAATACATACTCCAGTATAAATATTATGATTCTTAGTTAATATCGCACTACCCACTTGACCAGCACTAATCATACCTGATACATCCTTTGGATTTCTTACACTTTTAGCTTTTTCATATAATTCTTTCCAAACAGTATTTTCACTATATAAATATTCAATATGAATTGCATAAACTCCATTTTTCTTAATAGCAGCTTCATATCCATCAAGTTTATTTACATTTTTAATTGCTTCTTCTTTATCATTAGTAGACGAAGTTGTATACTTTGTTCCTTCCAAAGTAAAAAGTTCTTCTAAAGAATTATAGTGATTTACTTCTTTTACTTTGACATAAAATACACCTAGATTATTACTAGTAAATTCGATAATATCATTTTCTTTTAATTTACTATAATTATGCTTACTATTTAGTTTTTCTGCTCTAATTTCTACTCTTTTAGTATTATTTACGATACTTATAGCAGCTCTATCATTAATATTTAATTTCATTAACATTTTAATGGCTCCTTTTATACTAAATATTCTTTCTTTTTTTGTTTTTTGGGTGCCTAACCCTAAAGATAGCTTTTCCTAAATAAAAGTTTTTAAAACAAGAATTAGATTCCAACTGTTACTTAGAAATATTTATACTTATTGTATCAAATAATTATTGAAAAGTCTTTATTTTAGAAAAGAAAAAGTGTTAGATTAATAATTCTTTAATAATCTAACACTTATATTTATATTATTATATAAGACTAAGCTACTCTTTTATACATAAAAACAGTTATGTAGGCATCTTGGACACTTATAGACTTACCTCCTCCAGTTGCTCCTGTATTACTTGCTGTTCCTGTGAATGTACTTGTGACAGTTCCAGCGGCGGTTACTGAGTGAGTGTGGTTAGCACTATTAGAGCCTGTTGTTCCACTAAAAGAATGTGTATGGTTTGTAGAATTATTATTAACACCAAGTGAACCAGTTATTCCTGCTGTATCACCTGTCGCAACATATGTAGAACCACCAGCTGTTTTTGAAAAGGTTAAATTTATACTAACGGCACTACCTCCTGTTGTACCACTAAATGTATGTGTGTGATTAGCAGACTGTATTCCTGATGTTACCGCTGTTCCCTTGAAAGTACTCGCTACACTTCCCGCTGGAGTAAAAGAATGACTATGACTTGGTAAGTTATCAGTTGTTAAAGTAATGGTATCACTTCCACCAGTTACTTCTGCTTTAGATGTTGTTCCTCTTAGGACTTTATCATTTCCATAAGCTTGCCATTCACCACCTAAAGCTGCTTTTACCTGTGCTGTTGTTGACATAGTCGTACTTATATAAATACTTCCTACTGGATATATCTTATCTAAAAAGTTATCGACTTTACTTTCAAACTTCGTACAAGTTCCATCTATTGCATCCTGCACATTATCCGCAAGTAGCCCAGAATTATCTTTATAATATACATCTTTACTATCCATTAAGTTTGCGGCTAAAACATAAGAAAAAGTAATTGATATCAAAATACCCATTAGCATAAATAAAATATTTTCTCTAAACCTTTTCATTATTTTTCACCATCTTTTTGCACAATTCTTATTTTTTATTAATAAGATTATACCCCCCCCCCGATGGGTATTGTCAAGATGGCTTACTTGAATTTTTTCAACAAATACTAAAATAATTCTTTAACTATTAAATCTTTTGAATGCAAATTATTATTCTTACCTAATAATAAATTTTCATAAAATTTAATTAAATAACTTTTATCTTCTTTTACATTTAAATAATTATTAAAATAATTACTTCTAACCAGTGCATTTCTAAAATAAACTGATTTTTCTTTAAATAAGGTATTATCTACTTTGTAGCCTAAATCTATTAAATATTTTTCTATAAATAATGCTGTAGTTCTAGTATTACCTTCTCTAAAGGGATGGACTTGCCAAATGTTTGCTGAAAAGTTAGTTATGTTATTAATTACTTCTACAATACTCATTTCTTTATAATTTTTTTGTTTTTCTAAATCTATATCATACTCTAATGATTCTTTTAATGTTTTTGAATCTCCATAAGCTACTGAGTCATTATTAAGAATTTTTTCGTGTTTAGAAAAATCTATTTTTCTAAACTCTCCAGCAAATTCATAAACATCTTGAAATAAAAATTTATGAACATATTTTAAATAATTTACTGATAATTCAAACTTTTCTTCATTTAATAACTCTACAATTCTAGTAGAAACTAAATCACATTCCATCTCAATATGATTTATTTCATTTTTATCTTCTTTTTCAATATAATATTCTTTTAATTCTTTTTCTACTTCTTCTATAGTTAAATTACCCTGAACATTATCACTAACAAGACTCATAAAATACTTAGATGGTTTTAAATTATCTACTTCTTGAAGTCCAATAGCCATATCCCACTGTAGTTGTTTAATATAACTACTATTCTTCACTTTTTCAGTATACTCTATATTACTAGAATCTAAATCATTTTCATTCATTTTAACCACACATTCCTTTCACTTTGTTCAAGGCACACATAGTTATGAAAACTTGAACAAAATTTAAT
>CANRQG010000034.1 GCA_947632735.1 uncultured Bacilli bacterium
CTCTAACACTTCGTCGATACCTACGCGTGTATTGGACTTTCACCAACTAGATATATGCCGTGCACGGCACACTAAAAAGATTATCAATTTTACTTGATAATCTCTATACGATTAAAGATTAAGCTATGTTTAATAAAGCTCATTATTATAATTTTCAAGTAGTTCATAACACTTTTTATTTTCAACTTGATGGATTTCTAAAATATCTTTCTCTTTATTTTCCAAATAATTATATATCATATCATCTCTAAAACCAATTTTTGCCACTTCTTTTCTATCAGTTGCAAAATAAATTTCTTTAATATTAGACCAAATAATTGCTGACAAACACATAGGACACGGTTCACTAGTAGTATAAATAACACACCCTGTTAAGTCGTGAGTATTTAATTTTTTACAAGCATCACGAATCGCCATTACCTCAGCGTGTGCCGTTGGGTCTTTTTCCTTTAAAACTTTATTATTTCCATAACCAACTATTTTACCATCTTTAACAATAACCGCTCCAAATGGACCACCCTCTAAATTCTTAACTCCTAATTCAGCAAGTTCAATTGCTTTATCAAAATATTCCTTCATATTAAATCCTTTCCTTTATCTAAATAATAACTTATTAATTAAAAGAACAATTATTATTCTCCCAATATCTATAAAATTCTGATGCTGTTGACCACTCAAGATTATATTTTTCTAATAAATTACAATTTGCTATATCTTCAATTGCTAAGGTTGAAAGATAAGCATTAACACCTGTAAGTTCACCTTTTTTATACATATCTTCTAAAACAGGAACTGCCTTTTTCCCTAAATTTACAATATTTTTATAATAACGATTATTCGTATAATCAAAAGGGTTTGATGAAGTAACATCAGCCGCCTTTGCAATTTTATCTAAATTAGCAACTATCTCTTTTTCAATTTTTTCATCACTATTTTCTTCCTCAGGGCAAGCAAATTTTATTCCTTTCCAAGTAGTAACTTTTTCCTTATTACTGCAATGATAATGATTTACAAATATTCCTTTATCAATATAATTATCTTCGCCTAAATTATCTCTTATTTTTATTAATGGACTATTATCAAAGACTTTTGCTTGTAAAGTATCAAGAACAATAATTCCTATTAAAATACTTAAAACAATTAAAGTAACTTTTAAACTTTTCTTCATACTACCTCCCATTATTTTTATAAAAACGATTCAACAACATATAATCTATTTTCTTCACTATCCCAAAGAATAATAATTTCACTATTATCATTTTGCTTATTATACCAATATTTACAATTAGAATAATTAGGATAATTTTTTTTAGAAACTTTAATTTTACTCAACAAATTATTTATACTTTCACTATAAGAAGAATAATATATAGTTTCTTTTTCTTTAATAGACCAATTAAATAATTTTTCTATTTTATCTTCATTTTTATATGAAAAAATATGATACCTAATTCCATCTCCGTGAAAACTTGAATCAGAATTAGCACTATAAACTTCTTCAACCAAATTTTTTGGCAATTTAATATTCCAATTTGCTTTTAAAACATTAGAATAATTTGAAATATTATTATATATGATTATTCCTAGTAAACTAAACACAATAATTATAAAAATTACAATTAAAGTGATTTTTAAACCTTTTTTCATATTCCCTCCCATTTATCTAATACTATAAAGGGTAAACCCAAAATTTCTTACATCCTAAAATAACAAATTACAATTTATCACAAATTGTAATTTAGCGAATAGTATGTACTGTTATAATTGTATAACTATATGAGTTAATGGTTATTATTATATTTTCAATTTCACAATACCAATTCTTTCCCTGTTTATATATATTACAATTCTTTTATAAAACTTTATTTTTACAATATTCTACCACATCATTTGTATTTAGTTTTAGATTTTTTTTAATTCTATCAATACCCATTTCAGTAGTATGAATTTTATAGATATTTGACAATAATATTTCTTTATTCATATAATTTAAACCTCTTTACTTTTTTATTGATAAGCCTTTACAAGTTTCAATAACGATTTCTTTTAATAATTCTTTGTTATCTATATCATCAACTAAATACATAGACTTAGCACGTTCATAAGGAATCGATTCTATCATATTATATTTTTTATTATTATCTACTACCTTAACAAGTAATCTATCATCATATATTCCACCAAATAATATTCCATTATAATAAAGTAAACATTCTCTCATCATTGATTTACAAGTAATGTTATCTAATAAATTTAATTGTTCCAATACAAAATCCTTATACTCTTTTGTAGTAGCCATTATATTACCTCACTTTCAAATTACTATTTATCTTACTCACACAAATCATCAGTATATTCTAATGAATAATCGCCGATAAAAATATTATTGTTACCACCAATTTTTTGACAAGTAATTAAAGTTATATCTTTATCTTCTGATTTATATATTGTTGTTCCACCATCAAATAATGCTCCTGTTTGTTCTAACTTATCAGTTATCATTTTTATTGAATCATCTAAACTTCTATTATAATTTGAAATAAATTCTTTCAAAATCATAGTTGATTTATCAACAACATAAAATTGGTTAATATTGCCCGCTAAATATATTTTTCTATTCTCAAAAGTAAAGTAAACATTAAATCTAATATCATTATGGAATTCTGGTTTAGTTAAATAAAAATCAAATTCATCTGTATTACTTTCTTTAACAGAGCAAGTAAATTTTGTTCCTTTCCAAGTAGTAACTTTTTCCTTATTACTGCAATGATAATGGTTTACAAATATTCCTTTATCAATATAATCGATATTTTCTCCATTTAAATTATCTCTTATTTTTATTAATGGACTATTATCAAAAACTTTTGCTTGTAAAGTATCAAGTACAATAATTCCTATTAAAACACTTAAAACAATTAAAGTAATTTTTAAACTTTTTTTCATATTTTCTCCATTTCTACTTTTTATTTTTTAATAATAAAACTACTCCTACTATTATAAGAATAATACTAGGTAATAAAAACTCTAAACATCTTACTAATATAAACACATAAAAAGGTGCTGAATTTCCCATAGAATAATAAGTTACCAAATCAATATTTAAGATTACAATAAAACCTAAAATCAAAAGTAAAGATATAAAGAATAATATTAAACTAACTATCTTTTTAATACCAACCTTTTCCCTTTTTATTTTCTTACTAATTATATAAATTAGTGATAATAAAATATAAGTTATAAAGCAAAAAATAAAAAGTAAATAAGTAAATGTTGTAAAAGTTGGCACAGTTCCAAAACGGTATAAACTAAAAACTTCCGCAAACACAAATGTTATTATTAAAGATAAAATAATTGCTCCCAATATAATTAGTGTCTTTTTCATTCTCATACATCACCTATATTATAATAATGATTTATTAACCATATCTTATACTTTTTCAAAATGCAAAGGCTTTTCTATATAAACAATTGTACCAATTTTCTGACAAAAAGTCTTTAATTACCATAAATTTCTTTACAAAAAATGCACTTGAGTTTTTTATATATGTCACCAAAACAAAAAAAACAAATCAAGTGCTATTTGTATTATATACCATTTTTAAAACAAATAAAGTCTTCTTGGTATTTTGTTTTGACAAGAATATGGAAAGAAAAACATCTACATATTTTGTAGATATTTTTTTATAATTTGATTTAACTTATTTTGTTTAATCGAAAATTAGTTCCTACATCATATACAATATATGAGCAATCATTAGCTATTACTAAATCCTCTGTCATATATTGTGGGTCTAACTCAACAGGTCCAGTTGTGTGTTTTTGACTAGTAAGACTTATTGTGTTACCATTAATTGCAAATGTTCCTTTAGTTCCGACCCCTCCAACATCAAGAGTAAAAGTACCATCATTATTTAATGTATAAGTATACTTAAAATCAGATTGTTCACCATAATAAGTTCCCACACACTTTGGTGTTGGAAGTGTTTGACATTCTGTAGTTGATTCATTGTTTTCAACAGGTGTATTTGTAGTTTCATTACTAGAATTATTAATTTCTTTATTTTCTACTTTATTACTTTCTTGATTTGTTACTTCATTATTATTGCTGTTATTTTCTTTATTTTTAAGAACTATTTTTTCATATCCTAAATATCCTGCAAGAGCAACTGCTACTAATAAAACAATTACAAAAGGAATAAAGAAGTTAGTTTTTCTTTCATTATCAGAATGCATATTTTGATTTTCTCCTACCATACAAATGACTCCCTCCTATTATCAGTTTAACATATGTATATTTTTTTATAAAGTTTTTTTTAACTTTATTTTATTATTTACTGTAAATTAATCATTTTGAGTTTCTATAAGCCTATTTAAGTAATAATCACGATTTATTCTCCAATTAGTTATTCCCAAAAAAGTCCAAAGTTGACTTATTTGGGAATGGAAATCATAATACTTTTTAAATTAAATGCAATAATAACGCCATAATAAAGCCATAATAATGCAATAATAAATTTTATTAAAACTAGACCATATTTTTTCTTCTTCTATAATAAGAAGTGTTATAACTTGCTCGTGGCATTACCTTTCTAGCTGTATTATTTAGACTATTAGCTCCTGCATTTATAAAAGCATCACTTGCACTAAATTATTGGTATGGTTTTTTTTACCTAATTTTTGACCTGCAAGATACATTTTACTTCCCACAGCCGTTGCAAATTGTTGCATTCTATTTGGCGTTTGTCCGTTTGTAGAATCAACCATTCCCATTGTTTCTAAAGCTAATTCTGTTTGCGCTAAGGCTTGTGAGCCTAAAGCTTTCCCACCTTCATCTACAAAAAAACGAACTGACAATAATATATCATCAGTTCACTAATCACATAAATGGCGTCCCTGGGCAGATTTGAACTGCCGGCTTATCGCTTAGGAGAAAGTCATTAACAATTTCAAATACGTGTCGATTTTTTTAAAAACCTTATTTTAATTATGAAATTAAACAATTTTTTAAATTGAATTTTTTTAAATTAAAAGGAAAATGTTGATTATTTTAAATAAAATTTTTCAAAATTCGCGACAAATTCGCGACACTTTTTTAAAAAATGCTATCCTAACTAAAATTTCTTACTAGTCTACTGTTTTATTAATTGGTGATAATATAAATTCATCACCATATTTTTGTTTATATAAATCTAAAATATCCCAAACATTATTAAAATTAATATTAGATATGTCTATTTTTTTGAACATAGGATACCTATTATCAATATATTGTTTTATCATATTATATTTTTCATCTTCTGCTACTTTTAAATCTACTGCAAACTTTAATAATTCATCTAATTCTCTTTTTGATGCAAAATTCATTCTTGTATATAATGATAACATTTGATTAAAGTTAACTTTAATTTCTTTATTGTCATTGTAATACTTATCAAATACTGATATTGCCTCTTGCGTTTTATCTTCGTTAGAATGAGTGTAAATGAATGTTGTTGCTAATTGAGAATGCCCCATCAATTTTTTTACATCGGCAGGTGATAAATTTGGATTTTCATTCATTTGCATAGTGCAATAACTGTGTCTTAATCCGTGTAGAGATACATTTCTTATTTCTTTATGTTTATTTCTAAACTTTAGCCATTTACTTGATGGAGTATCTGGAAACATTATTCCTCCATTTTTACTTAAAAACAAATTTTTTGGTGCAATATAATTTTTATCTTTCCTTTTAAATCTTTGAATAGCTCTATCTCTTGATTTTAAATATTCTTTTATTGTTTCGGTGCAAAATAATGGCATAGGTACTTCTCTGACACTGCCTTTAGTTTTAGTGGCTTTCTCTACTATTTTTTTATTTTGTGCGTCCCATACTGCAGCTCTTTTTATAAAAATCATATTGTTGATAAAATCAATATCTTCAACGTGCAAACCAACTAATTCTCCACGTCTTAATCCTGTACATATAGCAATAGTAAATAATGCTTCGGTGAAAATATCTTCTTTTTTTAAAATTTCTAATAGTTCTAATAATTCCTCTCTATTATAAGATTGTTTTTCTATTTTTGATACTCCCGGAGCTGTTACTTTCGTTACAGGATTAACATTAATATAGTCCCACGCAATAGCTTTATTAAATATTTTCCTTAATAGTCTATATACATTGTTTACGCTAGTAATTGATAATTTTTGAACATTTCCATTTTTATCGGGCTTTTCCTTATCTCTAACTTTTAAATTATTTATTATTCTTTGTATTACTAACGCATCAATTTTATTTAATGGCATATTAGCTATCTCTGGCAAAACATAATTTTTTAATTCGCATTTTCCACCACTTACTGTTGTAGGACTTAATTCTACTTCTGCATATTCTTTATAGTAAATTCTTACAAAATCAATAAATTTAATATTTCCTTTATCACTTTTTCCATTTTTTAATTTTAAATTAGCAAGTTGCATATCTCTTTGTTTTCTTGCTTGTGGTAATGTTCCATTAAATATTTCAGAATAATAATCGCCTTTTTGTCCATTTGTTCCACCTTTTCTTATAAATATCCTATATTTTTTCCCTTTTTCGATTTCATAAATATATTTATCTACTTTAGTTTTATCATTATTTTCTGCATTTTTTCGTGATTTTTTCGGCTTATTTTCTTGTGTAATTTTATCCTCATCTTCATCTATAGCAAATATATCAACTTTATCTTCTACAACTTTTTCTAAAGTCAAACCATTTTCTTTAAGTTTGTCATCTCTTAATTTTATAGCTTCTTCCAATGTTCCACACACATATTGATCGAAGTTTATTCTTTTATTATTTTTCTTATCTATTTTTAAAAATTTTACTCTATACTTGTTTTCTGCAATATAATAAATATATTTTTCAACTCTCTCTTGCATAACTAATTTCTCCGTCAAATATCATATTTAGTTTTTTCTTTTTTTACTTTTGACTCTTTTTCTAGCCATTTTTCAACGTCATCTTTATTAAACATTCTCCTATTGCCTATCGTAAAATAAGGCAATCCACATTTTTGAATTGCCTTATTAATGTTATACCTTGTAAAAAATGGATATACTTCAATGAGTTCATCTACTGTATAATAAATTTTTTTATTTTCTTCTTCATATTTTTCTATAACTTTTTCGTTGTTAATTTTCATTTCATTATAACCACTTAATATTTTTGCAAACTCTTCTAATGTCATTTTTTTTAATGTTTGACAAACATCATTGTTGTTAATCATTTTAAAAATCCTCCTTTCTTAAGAATCATAGTTATATACCTTTTCTTTTAAATCAAAAGGTCTTATATTATTGCTTAAAATTTGTTGTTTTGTAAGTTCAATATTTGAACACCAATATACTGCATCTTCCTCTTTATCAAAAGTTTCAGTTTCAACTTTATTTCTATATTCACGTACAGATTTATAAGTATTATCAATATAAGAGTAATAATTGTTGAAAAAAGCATTGTTTATATTTTTTTCATTATTATAGAAGTTTTTAAAATCTTCTTCTTTAACTTTAAAAACAATCGGATAAATATTTTTATCAAACATTTTTATTAAATCAGTTGTAATTTTAAAAAATGTATATTTTTCGTTAAATTCTTTCATTAGTTCATTAGCATAATAATTGCCATACTTTGATTTTAAAATATGACTTTTTTCTTTTTTATCTCTAATTAAATACCACACTTCATTGTAATCATTATCAATTATTTCGTAAATTCTTTTAATGAGTTTTTTCTTATCTAAAGTTCTTATATCTTCTATTCCTACTTTAGTTACTTTGCCGAGGCCATAGTAGTAATTCCATAAAATTTCATATTCTCTTTTTTCCATACTATTTACCCAATTTATTTATGTAATCTTGTATCATCTTTGCAATAACATATCCATTAGTCTTTGAATCAAATGGTAGAATAGTTAATTCACTTTCAAAATAAGTTTCATTATCATACCTTATTATTAATTCACTAATTACGTTTAACTTTTCTATAAAACTTAATTTTTCAAACTTTGATGCAATAGTTTTGTCTATTTCATCTAATTCAATGCCTAAAACATTGCCATTTTCCTCATAAGCCTGTTTTTTTCTTATCAAAATGTTATAAACCATAGCTAAATATTGTAAAAATATAGTAAAAGTGTTTTCTGAAAATCCTAATGATGTGAAATTAAATATTTCTAGATTATCATCTTCCAATAAATCTGGATTTGATTCATTCTTATTGTTTATTTGATTATTATTTAATAAGCCAAATACATAAATTAGAAATCTCATTTTGTTAATATCATCTAATTCTTCAATTTCTTTAATTAGGTTTCTTACATTTTCAGTAGTTTCAGTAATATACATAATTCATTCCTCCTTATTACTTTTATTTTTTGTTGATATAATGTTATTTTTTACGAGCATAAAACAACTCCTTTCATAAAAATCAATTTAAAGCCATTTTAAGCGATATTATTTTTTTATGCTTATAACTATTCAATCGTTAAGTTTAAATTCAATATCAATTAAATTAAGTATATTTAATGGCATTTTTTGTTCAAACTATTAATCACTTAAAAAAATGAATTTTGCAAGATATTTTTTTTAAAAAATCGTAAACCTCTCTATCTTTCCATTTCCTCTTCATTAATATCTTCTTCTATGTTTCTCATATTTTCTTGTTTATCCAAATCAAGTTCACTATCAATTCGAGCTTTTTCTTTTTGTAATTCTTTAATTCTATCTTGTCCTTTAAATTCTTTATCCAATTCTTCCTTAATATCAACTAATTGTTTTTCCGTATAATCAATTTGACTTTTTACAGTATTAATTTTATTCTCAAAACTTTTTAGCATATTTTCTAGCTTATAAATATTACCTATCTCATCTATATTATTTATTTCAACTTTATATTTTCCTGCTCCCTTTATATAAATGATGGGTTTGTACCATAATTCATCTTTAGTACCAATAATATCAAAGCCACTAATTTCGCCTAATTTTGTTTCTTCTTTAGGTTTTAGAAGTGAGAATGTTTCATAAAGCTTTGTACTTGCATCTTTTCTTGAATCATATGTCGTATCTCTAATTGTAATTGTGAAATTATCACCTGATATATCCTTTACATTTTTTACGTCCTCTTCAAGACCACTTAAATATTGTTTTTGATATTTTAATTGTCTTGGAAGTTCATTATTATACTTTGTTTCAAGTTCTAAATGGGATTTATCATATCTACTTTTTGATAAATATAATTGTTTTAATTCATTTTCAACTTTAAATTTATCTAGTATTAATTGATTTCCACTCGCAATAGCTTTAACTTCGGCATAAGTAAGTGTATCTCTATCTAAGTCTTCAGCTGTTCTTCCTCCACTATTACTATCTGCCATTATTTGATTTATAAATGTTGATTTTGTTTGAATTAGTTGATAAGAATAAGCATCAAAACTACCCTCACTAACATATCTATATATCTCAACTTCTTCATTTTGATTTCCCTGTCTTAATATTCTACCTTCTCTTTGTTCTATATCAGATGGTCGCCAAGGGCAATCTAAATGATGTAAAGCAATAAGTTTATCTTGAACATTCATACCTGCACCCATTTTAGAAGTTGAGCCAATAAGTATTCTCTTTGTTCCATTTCGCATATCTTCAAACAATTTTAACTTTTGAGGATTAGTTTTAGCATTATGAATAAATTCAATTTCATTTTCAGGTACTCCTTTAGCAATCAACTTATTTTTAATATCATCATAGACATTAAAAGTTCCATCATTTTTAGGAGTAGATAAATCACAAAAGACAAGTTGCGTTAACCTGTCTTCTTGATTTTCTAACCATATTTTATAAATATTTTCTACTGCCATATTTATTTTTGAATTTTTTAAGTCTGGCATACTTGAGTCTATCATTCGTAAATCTAGAGCTGCCTTTCTACCATCATTTGTTACTAAAAGCATATTGTCTTGTCTTGGATCACACCCATTTCTAATTCTTTCACTTCTCTCTGCTAATTTTTCTACATATTCACCTAATTCTTCACTTTTTGGAGCAACTATTGTTTTATATTCGCCACCTTTTAATTTTGGTACAGGTAAATCTAACATTTTAGAAGTTTTTATGTCTGCTACTTCTTTGAATAGAGCCATTAGTTCAGGAATATTAAAGAATTGAGCAAATCGTGCTTTTGTCCTAAAACCACTACCATCGGGAGCAATTTCAAAGCTATTAACAACTTCACCAAACGTTGATGCCCATTCATCAAAATGTTCTAGCCCTATTTCACGTAATCTATCAATTTGAAGATATTTTTGCATTACAAATAATTCACCCATTGAATTTGATATAGGAGTTCCTGTTGCAAATATTGCTCCTTTTCCTCCATTATTTTCAAGAATATAAGATATTTTCATAAATAAATCAGTTGCTTTTTTACTTTCCGTATTATTAACTCCTGCAACGTTTCTTATTTTTGAGTACATAGGTAAATTTTTGAACATATGAGCTTCATCTACAATTAATTCATCTACACCAAGCTCTTCAAATGTTACTACATCGTCTTTTGGTCTATCTAATAATGCTTTTAATTTTGTATCTAAACTTGTTTTTATTTGTTCAAGTTTTTTAACACTTAATTCACCACCAGTTTCTTGTTTTATTCTATCAATAGCATTAATTACTTCTTCAATTTGTTCTTCCATATATTTTTGTTCATATTCTTTGCTCATTGGAATAAGTCCAAAACTAGAATGAGCAATTAAAACGGCGTCCCATTCTCCTGTTGCTATTTTTGCCATTAATTTTTTTCTTCTAGTTTTTTCAAAATCTTTTTGCGTTGCTACTAAAATATTTGCAGTAGGATAAAGTTTCAAAATTTCATTAGCCCATTGCCCTAACAAGTGATTGGGAACAACAAACATTGGCTTATTGACAATACCAAGTCTTTTTAATTCCATAGCACTAGCAATACACTCATAAGTTTTTCCTGCTCCTACTGCGTGGGCAAATAAAGTGTTTCCTCCATATATAGCACGAGCTACGGCATTTTTTTGATGTTCACGAAGTTCAATAGTTGGATTCATACCGTCAAACGTTAAATGACTACCATCATATTCTCTTTCCTTTATACAATTAAATTGTTCATTATATATTTTAGTTAGTCTATTTCTTCGTTCTTCATCTTTCCATACCCACTCTTTAAATTCCTGTTTAATAAGTTCTTGCTTTTCTCTAGCATTTGCCGTTTCAATAGGATTTATGACTCTTCTTTCATCATCTAATTTGTCATATATTGTTACACTTTGAAGATTTAAAGCATTTTTAATTAAAGATAAAGCATCAGCTCGTTTAGTTCCCCAAGTATTTGTATTTTTAACTCCATAGCCATATAACCCACTTGCTTGAAATAGCCAAGTATTAACTTCTTTTGCATACTTTATTTTCAAATGACTCTTCTCCCAATTAGGAATATCTAAAAGTTCGCAACAAAATTGATGATATATATCTTCCGGTATCCAAGTAGAGCCTAGTTTGATACTTATTTCATCATATTCTAGTGGTGTTGGTTGTACGTTTTCAAGTGCTTTTATATTTTTATCATATTTATTATCTTCATTTACTGTTTTGGCATAATTTAATTTTTGTTTTACATTGCCACTTAAATACTCACTTGCTATAACCCAACCTTTATTAAATTCATTTATTTTTTCAGGGTCTTGATAAATTAAATTATCAAGTTCTTCTATAATTTCTTCTTCACTTTTTGGATATAAAGTTTTCATATATTCAAAATCTACGCAACCACGATTATTTAAAGAATAGCGAAGTGCAGATTCGGCATCTTCTGCACTTGTTATTACTTTATTTTTTCTTATTGTTCTTTTTGTAAATACATCACCTTTTGTATATTTAGGCTTGTCATCTTCCTCATCTCTACTAATTTTATTTTCGATAGACGTTAGCAAATAATAATCTGGATCACTATCAAACACTCTTTCATTTACTTTATCATTGATATAACCATACTTTTTGTAAAATTCATCATACTCTTTACTCAATTTTTGTTGTGCAAGTGATAATTCTTCATCAGTACCATCACGAAGTTGCACATCAAAAACTTCTCTTAAAGCTTTTTTTACTTTACAAAGACCAATAATTCTTTTGGCTCCCATACCATCTTGAATACTATACGGTATTAAATTAGAAGATTGTCTTTGATAAATAATATCTTTGCCATCTTTATTTATAATTATAAAAACATTATTTTTAATATTATCTTCTGCCTCTAACACTTCATAATCAGTATCTTCATTTTGAACAAATTCAGTTGCCTCATATATATTACTTGGCAATTCTTTTATAGCTTGGCTCATTAAATTATTTATATCATCATCTATGGGTGATAAGGTATTATCATAACCATAAGGAGTTGAGTGTAATTCCATTTTGCCAAGCATCATATTCGGATTATCGATATAATAATTATTTATAACTATTCCATCTTCATATTCACTTGTATAAATCCATTTTTCATCACTTAAATCTTGTTTTAGTTCATCTCTTTTTTTTAAAAATATAATGTCAGATGTAACTTTTGTATTGGCATTGCCTAGAAAAGTATTATTTGGCAATCTAATTGCACCTAAAAACTCTGCCCTTTTTGCAATATATTCTCTTACTTTTGTATCTTTTTTATCTAATGTTCCATCAGTAGTAATAAAAGCAATTATTCCTCCATCTCTAACTTTATCTAGCGTTTTTTGAAAAAAGTAATCGTGGATTAAAAATTTATCTTTATATCTTTTATCATATACACTATTACTTCCAAAAGGAACATTTCCAATCGCAATATCAAAAAAATCATCAACAACTTTTGAATCCTCATAACCATTTATTTCGATTTTAGCATTTGGATATAATTTTTTGGCAATCCTACCACTTATACTGTCTATCTCTATACCATATAATTTAGATTTTCCAAATTCACTAGGTAATCTTCCAAAAAAATTTCCAATAGCACAACTTGGCTCTAAAATGTTTCCCTTTTCAAACCCGAACTGTTTTAATGCTTTATATATTCCATCTATGGCTATGTTAGGAGTATAAAAAGAAGATAGGGTTGAATGAGAGGCTGCTTTATATTCTTCATCATTTAAAAGTTGTTTTAATCTTTCTCTTTCCTTTTGCCAATTTTCTTTTCTTTCATCAAAAGCATCGGCTATTCCACCCCAACCTACATAACGTGATAAAATATCTTGTTCCTCTTTTGTTGCATTTCTATCTTCTTGTTCCAATTTTTTTAAAAGTTCTATTGCTTTTATGTTATCTTCAAATCTCGTTTTAGCACCAAAACTTGTATCAACTTTATCATCGCTAATATGATAATTAAGTGATGGATATTCTTCATTAATTTCTTCATTTTCTTTATTATAACTATGTTCCTCTATTACATTAGTTTTAATACCATTAAGAGTTGGTATTATTTCAGTAGTAGTAACTTTATAATCTACTTTATTGTCAGTAATAGCAGATATTTCATCATCAATTTTTTCTAGTTCTTGACTATCAATTTCATTTTGGTCTACTAACTTCGTACTAGGTATATCCATATCAAACTTTTTATTATCAAAATTGAGCCAATGAATATGAATCAAACTAGGAGTAAATGTAATTGAAAAATCTTTATCTTTGTATAATGATTGAATAAAAGCATTATTTACTATTGAATCATTTAATTTTTTTTCATCAGTTTTATCACTATTAAAATAAGTAAAACTATTTTCTCTATCGGCAAAGTCTTCAATTAAAGAACTCGTTAAGATAATACTCAAATTTCTTTTTTTACTAGGTGTATGCTCCCACACTTGTAATTCAACATTACTGATTTCAAAAGTATTTTGATATTTGGTATCAAAAGAATTGAATATATCACAAAGTTTATTTGCCAATTCTTCTTCTCTTGGTGCAAACAATGATAATTGCTCATTAGAATCATCACTCGTTGTTTTTATTTTTTGTTTTATTTCATTAGTTTTTTCTATATCAGTTTCATCAGAATTTTCAACTGTTTTTTTGAAAGCTTTTTCATATTTTTTAATATAACTATCATAGATACTATTTAGAGTTTTTTCATCAATATGAGTATTGAGTTCTAAGTCAAAAATAAAGTCTTGTTTTTCTTCTTCAGTTAAAAAATTATTTTCTTTAAATTGAGAAAGAACATTATTTTGAATATTATTTTGAATAGATTCTAATATAGTAGCTTTTTTTATAAAATCTTTATAAAGTATAGCAGTTTCTTTATTGGCAATTTCCATACAAACTAAAATATCAACTATATCTAATTCTTGTAACATTTCGTGAGAATTAGGAAGATTATAAATATTGAAATTAGACTTTGCCAAAAAAAGTGAAGTAATTGTTCTTGCAGTAAACTCCACTTCATCAGAATTAAGTGTTTTATAATTGTTTGCTATATGTTGTAATGATATTTCATAAAAAGTATCATAAAAATTTTCATTTAGATTTTTATTGTCATTTCTATTAAGATTTATACTATTTTGATAATATTCCAAAATTGCATTATCTATTTGATGATTATATTGCCATTCTTCATATTTTTTCCCATAAGTTTGCTTTATATCAAAAACATAAACTTTACCATTATGACTAAAAATTGGTATTCCTTTACTTTTAGGTTTTATTCTTCTACCTATTTCTTCACTGTTCCACTCATCAAATGTCATAAATACTTTGCCACTTGAGTTATATGCATATAAATTAAGAATATTTTCAATGGTATGCTTTTCTAATATGTTAGACCAAAAGGAAATAAACTGATTCCAATTATTTGCATTTAATTGTATATCTTCTAAAGTTTCATCTCTTAAGGCAATAAATTTTTCTAAAAAATTATCTTTCACTTTTTACACCTTCTTTCATATTTCTTTTTCACGTTCAACTAAAAAAATCTCTATTAGAGAGTTTCTATTTTTCCTATTTACTTTTTCTTTATCTGATATAGCATTATATTCAAAGT
>CANRQG010000035.1 GCA_947632735.1 uncultured Bacilli bacterium
CCCCCCCCAGGTGGTATTGTCAAGAGAAAATTTTTCACAAAAGTTATATTTCTGTAGACTTTAAAGTATCCATATTTATGCAAAATACTGCATATAATGGTACTGACTTAATATTGTTAGTTAAACCAAAATCTTTTAAACTAACTCTAATCATATATTTAGGATGGTATAAATCATTATAGATTTTTAAACTTTTTGACTGATTATGCTCATCAGCTTTTACTTCAATTGGAATTATTCCATCACTTTTTGTTGTGATTAGAAAATCAACTTTCGATTTTCTCATTCCTTTCCAATATAATAAATCATTTCCATTAGCTTTTAACTGATTAGCAACATAATTTTCTGTAATTATCCCTTTATATATTTTCATATCATCAAAAATAATAGTTTTAATGTCATTATTTACTATTCTATTAAATATACCAACATCAGAATAATACAATTTAAAAACATTATTATCTACAAAACCTAACAATGGTTTTTCTGGTAGTTTAACACACTTACAGACTTGAACCATATTACTTTCTATAAACCAGTCTAATGGTAAAGAATACTCGCGTGATTTTGCACCTGATTCGATTATAGAATACTGAAATTTTTTAGAAGCATTTTGTAATTGTGAAGATAAAGAATTATATATGTTTCTAATTTTTAACGTCTCACTTGAATTTGTAATATGACTGTTCATATCATTTTTATAATCTTCTATAATGTTATTTAGTTTAGAATAGTCATAATTATAGTAGTCATTATCACACTCTATTAGTGACTTAACACTTTCAGGCATACCACCTGATAATAAGTATCTTCTATAGTAATCAATAGCCTTATTATGAAGAATTCCCATTTGTTCATTCTTTTGGTAGCACTCTTTAATTTTATCTATTAATGGTTCTTGATTAAAAGCAATTAAAAATTCTTCGAAATCCATAGGATACATATACAGTCTTGTTACTTTACCAACTGGAAAAGGCTTTCTTAATCTAGCTAATTTTACACCAAGTAAGGAACCGGCACATATTATTCTAACATTACTATGCTTTTCGTTAAAAAACTTTAATTCAGAGATTAGTTCTTCACTTACTTGAATCTCATCAATAAATAAAACACTATCCTCTTTGTCAAAGTCAAAATCTAATAATATTTTTAAGTCATTATATTTTTTCTCTGATGAATTATTTGATGCATATAGTTCACAAACATCTGTGTCATATAATAAATTTATCTTTTTATAGAACTTAAATTCGTTTCTACAAAATTCATCAATTATATATGTTTTCCCACATTGTCTTACACCAAGTACAATTAGTGGTTTAAAGTCTTTCTCATTTTTCCAATTAACTAAGTCATTATATATTTTTCTTTGCATACTTTTTCTCCTCTTATTTTAATAATAACATAGTCTACACCTTTTTGTAACCACTTTTAAAGAAAATTTACACCTTTTTGCGGTCACTTTTAGGTAATATTTACACCTTTTTGTAACCACCTTATAAAAATAATTGTTTTTTTTGAAAGAGTATACATTTTATTTTACTGCTAGAATTAGGCGAAAACCAATATTTCTGCCAGCAACGCCATTTACTCTAATAAAGCTAAATTGTCCAGATATGGTGCCTGCAGAAAAACTGCCACTGCGAAGAAACCAAAAATTATTAGAATCAACAAAAGCAGAATCATCAGAGTACCAGTTATTGTGAACTCTGGAAACTCCATCTTTATCATAATACGCATAAAAAGGTCCCATTTCTCCTGTTGCGTCGCCTAATTTTCTATTTACATAAGCATAAGTGTCGCTTCCCTCATAGTAAGCATCAAAATAATTTGCATATGTACTTAAAACACTATCACTTATCCCACTTAAATTAGTATTTTGACCTTTTCTATATCCTGCAACAGATTCGTAACATCCACCATTCATATCATATATACCTGTTATATTTCCGGTCGTTGAAGCTAAATAGCCGGTTGTTGTATTGTAGGCTTGTGTTATTATGTCTTCTGTTCCGTATTCCCAAGAACTTTTGTCAGTATTAGCCGCAGCTGAGTAACCAGTTTTGTAGCTTTCATTGTTGTTTATATTTACTTCATTTCCAATTCCATATATAGAATGTGATAGATAGGCTACCGCTCCCCACTCTGTGTTTTTTCATCATATGTGACTTTAAATCAGGCTCATAGTCTATTGTATTAGTAAATATATTTGATAATTTTATATATCTCCACGAATAAACATTAGGTTTTACAATAATGCGACTACTGGAAACTACATCACTTTCGGCACCTTCAGTAGTCCATCCTGTAGTATCTATTGGTACACCTGTTATATCCATTTGATTATAGCCTGTCTCAAACTTGCCTACCCATAGACCGCTTACCCCAAAATTAGTAAAGGCTGGATGAGTATAATAGACTCCTGTTGTGGTTGGTATAGATGTTAAGTTTTCGTCTTTTCCAAATCTCACATCTATTATTCTTGCATTACCCATTATACGTCTTAAGGCTGTTTGATCGCCTGTCATTGCAGTTTCAGAATTATTTACCAAACTATTTAGTGTTTGGTAACTTGTATAATTTCCTAAGTCCCATATTTTATAACTATATCTTGGTATCCAGACAAAGTATGACTCAATATCTTTTTCCAAAATAGTATCTCCTGTCTTGTAAGACTTACTTGGATTCTTTACTAATATTACCGCATTAGCCCACTTCTTCTCTTCATAGGAATACCACGGCGTGTAAAGGTTAGCGTATTTTACATTTCCTTTACTGTCGAGTGTTATTGGTATCATATCTTTTCCTAGTACTGGATCTGCTCCATTTAAAATCTTTTCAGTATAGAGTGTATCTTGTTCTCCTGTAAAGTATTTATATTTTTTAACTTTTGAAGTCAAATTAATTTTCAAATTTTTTCAATTTTTAGCTTATTTTAATTTACAAGTTTATAACAAAATTTTATTTTATGCAGTTCTTTTATACATAAAAACTGTTATATATGAGTTTTGCACACTAAAGGATTTTCCTCCTCCAGTTGCTCCTGTATTACTTGCTGTTCCAGTAAAAGTACTCGTTACTGTTCCTGCTGCTGTTACGGAATGAGTATGGTTGGCACTATTAGCAGAAGTGGTTCCACTATAACTATGTGTGTGGTTAGCAACAGAAGAAGTACTACCTACACCATAACCTGAAGCTGTTAAATAACCTGTTACGGTAGCAGAAACACCATAAAAGAAGTGGTTTCCCACAATACCGGCATCAGAGTTTAAACCAATAGTATGACTATGGCCACCACCACCGCCTGTTGTACCACTAAATGTATGAGTATGATTAGCTGACTGGGTTCCTGATGTTACTGCTGTCCCCTTAAAAGTACTTGAAACACTTCCAGCTGGTGTAAATGAATGCGTATGACTTGGTAGATTATCTGTTGTTAAAGTAACGGTATCACTTCCTCCAGTTACTTCAGCTTTAGAGCTTGTACCTCTTAGGACTTTATCATTCCCATAGGCCTGCCATTCGCCACCTAAAGCTGCTTTTACTTGAGCGGCAGTTGATAATGTCGTACTTATATAAATACTTCCTACAGGATACATTTCATTTAATAATTCTTTTTTCAAATTAGTTAAATTATTATCAAACTTCGTGCAAGTTCCATCTATTGCATCTTGCACATTATTTACAGCTAAACCTGAATTATCTTTATAATAGACACTTTTACTATCTATTATACTATCAGCTAATACGTAGCAGGAACTAATTGATATTAAGACAGCTACTACTACCCCGATTATTATTTTGATATTCGTCTTCATATTATTTCACCCAACTTTTTCTTGCACAATTCTTATTATTTTCTTAATAAAATAATACCCCCCCCCAGGGTGGTATTGTCAAGAAAAAGTTTTCGGCACCAAAGAAAAAAAGAAGTATTAATCTTCTTTCAAATTATAGTAAACATCTTGTACATCATCTAAATCTTCCAAAGCATCAACTAACTTATGAACCTTTTCACTACCTTCTTCATCTAAAGTTACTTCCATTGTTGGTACATATGTCAATTCACACTCTAAAAACTCTTTAACATTTTCTTGCTCTAACTTCTCTCTAACAGAAACAAATGCCTCAGCTGGTGTTGTAATAATATAGGTATTCTCAACTTTTTCAAAATCTTCAGCCCCAGCATCTAAAACACTCATCATAATAGTATCTTCATCATAATCAGCTGGTATTACAATAGAACCAAGTCTTTTAAACATATAACTAACAGAACCATCAGTTCCTAAGTTTCCACCTGCTTTAGTAAAAGCACTTCTTACTTGAGATGCGGTCCTATTACGATTATCAGTTAGACAGTCAACCATAAAAGCTACTCCACCGTGGCCATAGCCTTCATAACGAACAGTTTCATAATTTGCTCCATCCGTTGTTCCACTCGCCTTATCTATGGCTTTTTGAATATTTTCTTTAGGCATATTCTGAGCTTTAGCCTTATCAACTGCTAAACGTAAAGCAGCATTTTGATTAGGATCTGGACTTCCACCTCTTGCTGCGACCATTATTTCTTTAGCTAATTTTTGAAAAACTTTACCTCTAGCGGCATCTAATAAACCTTTTTTACGATGAATTGTTGCCCATTTTGAATGTCCACTCATCCTATTACCTCCTTTTTTCTATATAATATCATATTTTTTTAAGATTAGAAAGTTTATTTTTAAAGTATTATATGTTACAATTCTAATAGATTTGGTGATTTCTATGTATTTAAAGATTAATAATAAAAAAATAAAAGTTATTGAATTAAGAAAATTTACGGAGCGTTTTAGAGGTTTAAAATTTGTTTTTGAAAAGATAGATTATGCTCTTTACTTTCCTAACAAGAGTTTTATAAGTACTAATTTCTTATGTCAAAATATTGATATTGTCTTAACTGATAAGGCTAATAAAATTATTTTTCTAAAAGAAAATGTTTCTTCTGAAAAATATATTTATAAATTTAAAGCTAGAAATATTTACTTTTTGCCTCTAGAAACGGCTAAATATTTAGAAATAGGTGAAAAAATACCAATAAGCAAAGAATAATGTTTATTGGTATTTTATTTCATTTCTTGATAAAGAATTGTTTTTTCAACTACTCTTTTAACATCGGAATTGTTAAATGGTTTACCAAGCATATCAACTATTTTATATTTAAAAGCTCTATCAATTGTTTCTTTAGATGAGTCGCCAGAAATAATAGAAACAGGTATTGTATCAAAAAGATTATTTTCTTGCATATAATCAAGTACTTTAAAGCCATCGACTTTAGGCATATTTAAATCAAGTAAAAGGGCGACTATATTGCCATTATCTTTATTTTTAGAAATAACATCAATAGCTTCAGCACCATCTTTAGCAATACCTACAGCATAATCATCACTAAAAATTCTTTTAACAAAATTTCTAATAATATTAGAATCATCTGCTACTAAAATGGTTTTGGTATCATATATATCATCAGCAGGAAGAACTTTTTCTGAACCTAAAGTTGTAATATCACTCATATAGTTTTTTACAATATTTTCTGTTTTTAAAACAGCTTCTGTAAGTTTATCAAAATTTTCCATTATATAGTAAAAATCATTACTTTTACTTTTCATTTCGTGGTCATAAGCAATTTGCTGCAACTGCTCAAAGCCAAAGTTTCTAGCATCACTTTTTAAGGAATGAACATAAATAGCGTAATTGGCCATATCTTTAGCCTCTTTATAACTAGCTAATTTAGCGAGCTTATCTTCAATACTTATTAAAAATTCACCTATTGTTTCATTATATGTTTCAATATCACCAAATATTTCTAAGCTCTTATCAACATTAACGCCATTTTGCTTTAAATAACTAATATTTCTCATTTAAAAACCCTACTTTCTATAACAAAATTATAGTATATTGCTTGGAAAAATGCAATATTGAAACAAATTAAAATAGCTAGTTAGTGTCTAGTATTTCTAGCTATTATTTTGAGATTTATTTTTTCTTTAGAAAATAGCTTTGTCTTTTAAAGTTAAGATGATTTACAGTTTTAGTTTTTATTATAAAGGTTAATGATTTAGGAGATTATCTTATTATAAAACTGTAGATAACTTTACGAAGCTATCTCTTATTATAAATTATTGGATAAGCAGGTCCTAAACTCTTAAGATACGTTTTTTCTAGCATACCTAAACTATTTTCACTAACTCTTCTAGTAGCGTTACAAATAATAGAGTGAACAAACTCCTCATTATCTTCATAATAATCATCTTCATCACTAAGACCATCACTACATAAAGTTATTATAAAATCTTTCTTTTCTAAACAAGCTTTATTGATAATTATTTCAGTAGCGTCTTTTGGCATAAAACCAACAAGCAAGTCACAATTAGAAGTTATTGTCTTCATATCAAACTTTTCTTTTTTTAAAATTAAATTAGAAGAAGTACTTTCAGTTATTAGACGGGGGTCATAAACTGTTATACTACCATCTTTTTGTCTAAGAGCTATTATTTTAGAAAGGGAAGGAATAACGCCACCCCCTATTTCAATAATATGCTTATCTAAACCAAAAAGCTGTTCAATTAAATTAGAAAAGTGCAAATAAATGTTATCTTCATCTTTTAAAAAATTAAGTTCACATAGTATTTGTCTTAAAATATCAGGTATATTTCTATCTGAAGGTTCTATTTCTAAATTATCTTTTAAGTAAGAAAGTTCTAATTCATCATAATAGCTTTGATAATCTTCTATGAACTTCTTCATTAATCTTCTTTGCTTTATTTTATCATTTGTTTCCATTAATCTCTTTCCTTTAGTCTTTATAATCAAAGTAAAAATCTAAAATTCTAACTTGGTCATTTTCTTTAGCTCCTAGTTTTTCTAAAGCATCGTCAATACCCATACGACGTAGTTTCTTAGCAAAACGATAGATAGCTTCTTCTGATGTAAATTTAGTCATTTTAAATATTCTTTCTATTTCTTTACCAGAAATAACCCAAACATCATCTTCTTTAGTGATAGTAAAAGGTTCTTCTTGTTTAAATTTATATAATATATGACTTTCAACTTCGTCATCATATAATTTTTTAGTTGGTATTTCTTTTAATTTAGTAGCTAAGGCATCTACTACTTTTTGTAAACCTTTATTAGTAGCGGCACTTACTTCAAACACTTCTAAAGAAACTTTTTCTTTAAATTTAGCTAGATTTTCCTTAGAAGATGCTAAATCCATTTTATTCGCAATTATAATTTGGGGCTTTTGCATTAATTTTTTATTAAATGTTTCTAGTTCTTTATTGATTAAAAGATAATCTTCGTAAGGGTCTCTTCCTTCACTACCACTCATATCAATGACGTGAGCAATTATTCTTGTTCTTTCAATATGACGAAGAAATTTATCACCTAGTCCTTCACCCCTACTTGCACCTTCTATTAAACCTGGTAAGTCAGCCATAACAAAACTAGTACCGTCAGTTGCTTTTACAACACCTAAATTGGGTTTTAAGGTTGTAAAGTGATAAGCTGCGATTTTAGGCTTTGACTTAGAAATGCAAGATATTATTGTACTCTTACCAACACTTGGTAGACCTACTAGGCCAACATCCGCTAATAATTTAACTTCTATTTTAAGATTTCTCTTTTCACCCTCTTCACCTTTTTCTGAGTAATTAGGGGCTGTATTAGTTTGAGTCTTAAAGGCTGTATTTCCTCTTCCACCTCGACCACCTTTGGCAATGACAACTTCGGCATCTTTACTATCTAAGTCGGCAATAATTAAATTTGTATCTAAATCAGTTACTACTGTACCTAAAGGTACTTTAACAACCATATCTTTAGCGGCAGCGCCGTGTTGATTTTTACCACGACCGTTTTCTCCTTTATCGCCTTTTAAAGTCTTTTGGTAGCGTAAATCTAATAATGTATGAAGTCCCTCATCAACTTTAAAAATAATACTAGCGCCTTTTCCACCATTTCCTCCATATGGTCCACCCATAGGGACATATTTTTCTCGTCTAAAAGCTGTACAACCGTCGCCACCTGCGCCAGCTTCAACTTTTATAGTAACCTCATCAACGAACATAAAATCACCTCCTTATAAAGTTAAGTTTATATACAAGCTTTATATTTTTTTCTAGCTTATTTTTGATTTATATCCTGTTTTATTTTATCTTATTTTACTTAATCTTTTTAAACTAATTTCTATTTTTTACTAAATGTTTTTGATAAGAACGTATACCATTTTCTAGAGCTATATTACTTAACCTAACTATTTTTCTATCAATATCAGTTTTATCAGCTTTTAGAAAAACACCCATTCCTGGTAAAGCATAACTATCTATATCGGTTAAGGTCTTATCTAAAAGGTCTTCAAACTCTACTAGTTCTTTCCTAGTAAAGAGTTTTTCTAACATAGAAAAATTATTATTTAATGCCATATCATCAATAGATTCTCCAAAACGATAAATTAAATTCTCAATAAAAGGTGTTTTTTGGTAATAACCACTATACTTAGAACTTCTTCCAAAGATAGTTTCGACACGTTTTAAATCTTCTTTAGCGTGTAGTTCTGTACGTAGTTCATTAAAAAGATGATAGTTTTCTAATTTTCCCTGCTCATCTAAACCAATACCAGCTATACTTGCCTCGATAGCGTGGCGAAACTCGTGAAGTAAAAAATTATCAATATTATAGCCTTCACAAGCTATTTGAGCTAGTGGTAAATATATTAAGCGCAATATTTCATTATTATTTTTATTTAATAAAATAGTACAAGCAGCTGGATATCCTAATAAAATACTTAAATCTGACTTAGTATAAGCTGTTTTAGTAATAGAAAAAATGGAATAACGCAAATTATCGATAAAAGAACTTTTAGTTAGTAATTCGTGATAAAAACTATTCATAATAAGAGACATTTTCTCTAGTAATTTATCTATTTTTTTATTATCTAATAAAGGCTTGATACCAAGGCTTTCACATTCTGATAAGTACTTTTTTTGCATAGTTACTAGATTTTTTATATCAATAACTTTGGAATTATTTTTTTTAGAAAAATTAGTGGCACTACAATAACTATTAAAAGGTAAATTAATAATTCTTTCTATTTCTGAGGGATATTTATTTTGATCAATATCTAAGTATTTACATATTAAATTATAAAGAGCTCTACTACATTTAGTAGTTATTTCTTCTTTTAATTTTGAATAATTAATATAATCATTTGTAACAATATCCATATTTTGAATATTATCTTCTTGATGATACTTTTTAATAAATTGATAATCAAAATCAGGGGTAGATGTTGTAATACAAATGGTATTTTCAAGTCTTTTGTGAATTAAATCACGATATCTCGAACCATAATCAGCAACATACATTTCTTCAAGAACTTCTTGATAAGCATCTAAAATGCTTTCGGCATTTATAATGCGATAGATGGTTTTTTCTGTTAGTTGTTCCATAAATTTTCCCCCTAGATTTATACAAAAAGAGCCGTTATGGCTCTTAGATTACTTTCCTACTGGATAAACAGAAGCTTGTTTTTTATCTCTTCCTAAACGTTCAAATCTTAAAATTCCATCAACAGTTGTATACAAACTATCATCATTTCCACGACGTACATTTGTACCTGGAAAAACTTTTGTACCACGTTGACGATATATAATTGAACCTGCTGTTATGAACTCTCCATCAGCAGCTTTTGCTCCTAATCTACGTCCGATAGAATCACGACCATTAGATGTTGATCCTTGCCCTTTGTGATGAGCAAATAATTGAATATCTAATTTTAATAATTGCATAATTCTCCTCCTTATATTACTTTAATGTTTTCTTGATAATTATTTTCTAATTCTTTTAAAAGATTAACCATATTATTAAGTAAAGTTTGTGTAGTATTATCTTCTTTTAAGACTTTTATTTTAATACCACTTTTGCTTACTTTATAAACTAGACATTTTTTATCTAAAGATAAAAGGCCATTTACTGAAGTAACGATAATACTACTAACAGCACTACAAACAATATCTTCACCTAGCGGTGCATACATTGCGTGTCCAGAAACTGTTATTTCTTTATAAATGTTTTTATCTTTATTTACTACTACTTTTATCATAATTAAGCATTAATTTTAGTAATTTTAATTTTTGTATATGGTTGTCTATGTCCTTGTTTCTTACGGTTAGATCTATCTTTACTTTTATACTTAAAAACAGTTATTTTTCTTTGCTTACCATTTTTAACTACTTCACCTTCAACGGTAACATTAGTAAGATAAGGACTTCCTATTTTACTGTCTAACATTAACACTTGGTCAAAAGATACTTTATCTCCTTCTGAAGCATTTAATTTTTCAACAAAAATTTCACTACCTTCAGAAACATAATATTGCTTTCCACCAACTTTAATTACTGCGTTCATTAATATACCTCCTTTGTAAAAACTTAAGACTCGCTCTTAAGGTACAAGAAAATCTTGTTTTTACCTTTTCAATGCGGTTTGAGCGTGAGGCGTCAAACAGTTAGATTATAGCACAAGAATATATTAGAAGTCAAGTAGCTAGAGGTGGGTATTTTTAGAATGCATATTTTAGAATGTAAGGATTAGAAGTTTTAAAGACTAAAAAAGAAAAAGCTCATTTTATAAGAAATAAAGCTTTTTCTTTCTTTATTGTAATTTCAACCGCACCATTTTATTTATATTTCTTTACTCTTCTTCACTTTCTACTTCACCAGTATCAAGCTGAACTAATACTTCTCGAGGCTTTGAACCATTAGCTGGTCCAATAACACCTTTTTCTTCTAGAATATCAATTATTCGAGCAGCACGATTATAACCTAATTTAAACTTTCTTTGAATCAAAGAAGCACTAGCTTTTTGAGTAGAAACAACAAATTGAACAATTTCTTTATATAAAGGATCCTCTTCAGACTCTTCAGCATTTATTTCTAAGCTGTTAGCATTACCACTAGGACTTATTGAATCCAAATTCATTAACTCATCATCATACTGAGCTTTTTGTTGTTCTACAGTAAAGTCAATTATTCTTTTAATCTCATCATCTGTTATAAATGAACCCTGAATACGAATAGGAGAATTTTGACCTATTGGTAAGAAAAGCATATCACCTTTGCCAAGTAATTTTTCTGCTCCTATTTGGTCTAGTATTGTTCTAGAATCTATTCCTGAGCCAACGGCAAAAGATATACGAGATGGAATATTAGCTTTAATTAAACCAGTTATTACTTCTGTTGATGGTCTTTGTGTTGCGACTATTAAATGAATTCCAGCTGCACGAGCTTTTTGAGTAATTCTAAGAATAGAATCTTCAACTTCTTTAGCTGCGACCATCATTAAGTCAGCAAGCTCATCTATAATAACAACAATATAAGGCATTTTTTCTTTTTCTTCGTCACTATTTTTATGGTCTTTGTTCCATTTATCAATGTAATCATTATAAGACTCAATATTTTTCGTTTTAGTATCACTAAAAGTTTGATAACGTCTTTCCATTTCTGCAACCATTTTAGCTAAAGCAATAGAGGCTTTCTTTGGGTCCGTTACTACTGGGCAAAGCAAATGAGGAATACCATTATAAACAGATAATTCAACTACTTTAGGATCAACCATAACAAGTTTTACTTCATTTGGTTTAGCACGCATCAAGATAGAGCAAATTATACCGTTAACACAAACTGACTTACCGGAACCAGTAGTACCAGCTATTAACATATGAGGCATCTTATTTACTTCACAAACACCTATATCACCCATAATACTTTTACCTAAAGGAACCATAAGTTTTTTCTCTGGAGCATTACGCATTAAACTACTACTAATAATTTCATAAAAACTAACTGGTGTTGGTGAATCATTGGCGAACTCTATTCCAACTGTATTTTTACCTGGTATAGGAGCTTCAATACGAACATCTTTCTTAGATAAAGCTAAAGCTATTTCTCTACTTAAAGAAGTAATCTTGTTAACTCTTGTACCAGAAGCTATTTCCAATTCATATTGAGCAACAGTAGGTCCTATATGAACTTCTACTACTTTACCCATAATTTTAAAATCGTGTAAAACTTTTTCAAGATTTTCAATATTTTTCTCAATACTTGAATTATCTGTTTCTTTAGATTTTTTCTTAGGTTGATTTAATAGTGTAAGTGGTGGAAGTTGATAAGCTTTATTTGATTTACGTTCTTCTTTTACCTCTTGAGTAGGTACTGAACTTTCTTTTAGAGGTATCTTAGTAATTTCATCAATACTACTAACTTTGACGTGTTTATTTTCTTCTTCCTCTTCATTACCATTACTTATTATGACGTGTTTATTTTCTTCTTTAGGAGGAAGAGGTTCAGAAACTTTAGAATGTCTTTTTTCTTTACTCTTTTCATAATTGTTTTTAACAAAATCTATTATAGAAAAACCTGTAAACATTGAAAGACCAGCAACCATTAAAACAATGGCGACAATTTGCATCCCCGTAAACGAAAATAACTTAACAAAGATAATGGCAAAAACACCACCTATTAAGCCTCCTCCGACCGCAAACCAATCTTCTAGAGAACCACTATTCATAATATTATTAAAACCACCTATTAATTGGTCAATAGTTTCTTTAAAAATAAGGGTTATATTAGAGTTGTTTTCTAGAATAAATTCACGATGCATAATTATTAAAAAGCCTATTACAAAAATATATAGGCCAACTAATTTAGTAGAAAAAAAATTAGGCCATTGTCTTTTAATCAATAAATAAGCACCAACTATAAATAAACTTACTAAGAAAACCATATAAATTGAACCAGTTAAAAACAAACCAAATGAGGCGATCATTCTTCCTACAGGTCCATATTTTCCCATACCCAAAATAGCCGCTATCAACAATATAACGCCATATAATTGTATAATAAATTCATTATCTCTTTTTGGAGAAGACTTGCGTCTTTTTCTTTTTGCCATAACACACCTCTACTATTAATATAATTATACTAGTATAGAAGAATTTTGTAAATAAAGTGGCAATTTCTTTACATTTTTTATTTTATTTTTTGTGCTTTACACTAAAAGCTATATTGTTTATAAAAGTTTTTGGCGTTTAAATAGTTATTTATTATGAAAAGCTATTTAGTTCTTTTATACATATAAACAGTTATGTACGCATCTTGAACACTAAAAGATTTGCCTCCTCCAGTTGAACCTGTGGTACCAGCAGTTCCCGTGAATGAACTTGAAACAGTTCCATCAGCAGTTACATTATGAGTATGATTTGCGCTCACTCCATTTGTTGCGGTGGATGTAAAACCTATAGTATGAGTATGAGCTTGCCCACTCCCCTGACTAGTAATAAGGTTACCAATAGGTCCATAGCCCCAAGTTGTACCAGAAGCCGGAGGAAAATATATATTACCACCCTGATTAGGTCCAGCCCAATAAGGAACGGTAGCATTGTTTGAAATATGATTATGTGCCGGCATCTGAGCTATTGTTATAGCTGTTCCACCAGTAGGTGTATTTGCTTTAGAATAATTATGTGTATGCCCTACATTGTAAGCTGTTGAAGTTACTGCTGTTCCAGTAAAACTACTTGAAACACTACCAGCTGGAGTAAAGGAATGGTTATGACTTGGTAAGTTATCTGTTGTTAAAGTTACAGTATTGGCTCCTCCTGTTTTCTCACTTTCTCCAGTTGAACTTAATAATGTTTTACCATCTCCGTAAACTTCCCATTCGCCACCTAAAGCTTCTTTAACCTGTGATGTTGTTGATAAAGTTGTAGTTATATAAATACTTCCGACAGGATATATTTTATCTAAAAAGTTATCTACTTTTTCTTCAAATTTTGTACAAGTTCCATCTATCGCATCTTGTACATTATTAGCAAGTAACCCTGAATTATCTTTATAGTAAACATCTTTACTATTCATTATACTATTAGCTAATACGTAACAAGAGCTTACCGATATTAAGACAGCTACTACTACCCCGATTATTATTTTGATATTAGTCTTCATATTATTTCACCCAACTTTTTCTTGCACAGTTTTTATTATTTTTCTAATAAAATAATACCCCCCC
>CANRQG010000036.1 GCA_947632735.1 uncultured Bacilli bacterium
TTTGACATAAAGACACCATATATTCTAGATTTTTTATTCTACAAAAAATAAAAAAAGTTTACAAAGGAAAATGTTCTATTAAGAAAAATTGTTGCGAAGAAAGAAAATTTGTGATAATATAGTGATGTTGTTCGGAGGGATAAAATGGAGACGGCACTATTAATTATATCAATTTTATTAATAATCATTGTTTTATTACAAAGCTCTAAGTCTGAGGGTGGTGCTCAAATAATCGCTGGCGGTGGAGCTGAGTTATTTACAAAACGTAAGGAGAGGGGATCTGAGTTAGTAATTAGTAGAATTACTTTAATACTTGGTTTAGCTTTCTTTGGAATTTGTTTAGTAGCAATGTTTTTATAAGGACTTTAGTCCTTTTTCTTTTCTAAAAAAATGGGCTAGTTATTAGTTGAAAAATAAAGTATAATTGTTATAGGGTGATGTTAGTGAAAGATGATATTATAAATATATTGAAAAATTCTGATAAAGCTTTAGATTCTTATGAGTTACAGGAAAGATTAGGTATAGACAATGTACAAGATACTATTAAAATGGTAGAAGCTTTAAAGTCTTTAGAAGAAGATGTTGTTATTTATCATTCTAACAAAGATAAATATTTGTTATTAGAGAATAGTCATTTAAGAAAAGGTGTTATGCGCGCTAATAAGAAAGGGTTTGGTTTTGTAGAAATTGAGAATATGGAAGATGATGTTTATATTTCTCAAGATAATATGAATGGCGCTATCCACGATGATATTGTGTTGATTGAAATAACTAGTAAAATGACTTTGGATAGATTAGAAGGACGTGTCTTAAAAATTATAAAGAGGCAAGTTCAAAGATATATTGGCGAAGTTAGTTTTGATAAGAATGGTGTAGGTCATTTAAAATTAGATGATAGTAAGATAAAACTAGAAATAATTATTCCTAAGGATAAAACTTTAAATGCTGTTGATGGTCATAAAGTGGTAGTTGAGTTAGGTAAAAGAATAAACAATTATAAATATGAGGGTAAAGTAGTTGAAATAATTGGACATAAGAATGATCCTGGAGTTGATATATTATCTATTGTTTATAAATATAATATAAATGTTGATTTTCCTGAAGATGTTAAGGAAGAGGTTAAACATATTCCGATGGAAGTTAGTGAAAGTGAGCTATCTTCTAGGAGAGATTTAAGAGGATGGGAAATTTTTACTATTGATGGTGATGATACTAAGGATATAGATGATGCTATTTCAATTAAAAAGCTTCCTAATGGTCATTTTGAGTTGGGTGTACATATAGCTGATGTTAGTTATTATGTTAAAGAGGGTAGTCCTCTTGATGATGAAGCTATGGAAAGAGGTACTAGTGTTTACTTAGTTGATAGAGTTATTCCGATGCTTCCTCACGAGCTTTCTAATGGAATTTGTTCATTGAATCCTGGAGTTGATAGACTTGCTATCTCTTGTGTAATGGAATTTGATGGGGTTGGTAAGCAGTTAAATTATGAAATTTTTCCAAGTGTAATTAAATCACGTTTACAAATGACTTATAAAAAGGTTAATAGTATTCTTGTTGATAATGTTGTTCCTGATGGATATGAACCTTTTGTTAAGAGTCTAAGATTAATGGAGGAATTGGCACAAATTTTAAGAAAGGCTAAGATTAAGAGAGGCTACATTGATTTTGATGTTGATGAAGCAAAAATTTTGGTTGACGAAAATTGTGTTCCAACTGAAGTGGTATTACGTGATAGAAGTTTAGGAGAAAATTTAATTGAAGATTTTATGATAGCGGCTAATGAATGTGTCGCAACACATATTTATTTTATGAATTTGCCATTTATATATCGTGTACACGAGGTTCCAAAGGAAGAAAAAATTCGTAGTTTTTTAGGTTTTATTGGTAGTTTGGGTTATCAAGTACCTGGTGATATTAAAGATACTAGACCAACAACGATGCAAAAGTTACTTAAATTTTTAAAGGATAAACCGGAGTTTAAAATCTTATCTAGTTTATTACTTAGAAGTATGCAAAAGGCTGTTTATAAGCCTGAAAATTTAGGTCATTATGGTTTAGCAAGTAATTGTTATACGCATTTTACTTCTCCTATTAGGAGGTATCCTGATACAACTGTTCATAGGCTATTACATACATATTTGTTTGATGGTAAAATGGATATGGCAACTATAAGAAAGTGGGAGGATAAGTTAGTTTATATTGCTGATCATTCTTCAGCCAGGGAAAGAGCTTCAGTTGATTGTGAAAGAGAAGTTGAAGATATGAAAATGGCTGAATATATGGAAAAACATATTGGTGAAGAATTTGAAGGAATGATTTCTTCAGTTACTAGTTTTGGTATGTTTGTTGAACTTGATAATTTAATTGAGGGGCTAGTCCCTCTACGTGATATGAATGATTTTTTCCATTTTGATGAAGAACATATGACATTGACAGGTGAGAGAAGTCGTGTTAAATATGTAATAGGAGAAAGAGTTGTAGTTAAAGTTGTAAGAGCGTCTAAAGAGGATAAAACTATTGATTTTGAAGTGGTAAAGAAGGTGTAGTAGTATGAATAGAGTTAGAAAAGTAAAGAGGCGAAGATTAAAGAAAGAAATAAAAGTATGCTTAATATTATTTCTTATAATAATAGTATCTTTGGGAATTTATGCTTGCTTTAATAACTCTATTAAAAGTAAGGAGTCTTCTAAAAAAAGAATAAAAAAGAATGTTGAAGAGGAAAAAGTAGAAAAGAAGGAGCCTAAGGAATATACGTTACGTCTTTTTATGGTTGGTGATGCTTTAATTCATAGCGCTATTTATCAAGATGCTAAACAAGATGATGGTACTTATAATTTTATTCCGATGCTTGAATATATTAAACCTATTTCTTCTAAGTATGATTTAGCATATTATAATCAGGAGACAATATTAGGCGGTGAGGAATTAGGATATTCTAATTATCCTAGATTTAATTCTCCTCAAGCGGTCGGTGATGCTTTTTTGGATGCAGGCTTTAATATGGTTTCTTTGGCTACAAATCATACGATGGATAAGGGGGAACAGGGCGTAATTAATTCTGTTAATTATTGGAAAACAAAAGAAAATATTGCTTATAGTGGTCAATGGCTATCACAAGAAGAAAGGGATAAACCTATTATTTATGAAAAAAATAATATTAAATATGCTTTCTTTTCTTATACGACTTGGACTAATGGTTTAGAAACACCTGCTGGTAAAGAATATTTAAATAATGTTTATTCTAATGAAAAAGCTCTTAATGATATTAGTAAGGTTAGAGACCAGGTAGATTTTGTAATTGTGGCTATGCATTGGGGTACAGAATATTCTTTGGATGTTTCAGATAGTCAAACGGAGATTGCTAACTACTTGAGTAGTATAGGTGTAGATTTAATAATTGGTGCTCATCCACACGTTGTTGAACCAGTTGAATATATTAATGATGGTAAGACTTTTGTTATTTATTCTTTGGGAAACTTTATATCAGATCAAGAGGGGAATGAAAGGCTTACAGGTCTAATGATGGAAGTTACTTTGAAAAAGTATGTTTCTATTGATGATAGTGTTACTAATACTGTTGTTAATCCAAAGGCTGAACTTATTTATACTAAAAGCTATTATGGTGGAAATAGAAATTTTAAGGTTTATCCATATCCTAGTTTGAATACTTCTTTGCTTGCTGATTATGAGAATTTATATCAGAAGTATAAAGGAGTAGTTAGTGAAAGATATCCAGAGTTGGTATGGGGTGTAACTGGAGAATAGAAAAAGGTGAGATAATGGAAATTGTAAATAGAAAGGCTAGACACGATTATTTTATAGAAGATGAATATGAAGCTGGCATTGTTTTAACGGGAACGGAAGTAAAGTCTGTTCGAGCTGGTAAGTGTAATATAAAAGATTGCTACGGAATAGTGAGAAATGGTGAAGTATTTTTACTCAATATGTATATAGCTGAATATAAAGAGGGGAGTATTTTTAACCATAAAGAAACACGAAGTAGGAAACTTTTACTTCATAAAAAGGAGATAAGGAAGATTACGGATGATTTGAATGTTAGGGGTTTAACGCTTGTTCCGTTAAAGGCCTATTTTAAAGGAAGTAATTTAAAGATTCTTTTAGGAGTTTGCCGTGGTAAGAAGAATTATGATAAAAGAGAAAGTATTAAAGAAAGAGATATTAATAGAGAAGTAGCAAAAAATTTGAAAAATATTGATTCTTAAGATAAAAAATGTCTTAACCTATTGATTAAAATAAATAATTGTATTATAATTTATACGTGAGAAAAAATGTTACTCATAAATAATTTTGTTCTATTTAAATGGGGATGTTATGGTTTCGACGGGAATATTAGAGCAAAAATGGCAAGTCGAATGCTCACGTTACGAGCACAAAAAATAAATGCAAACAAAATTAAAAATGCAGTTAGCAATATGTTTGGTGGAAACCAAGCTGTTGCTTTTGCCTAATTTAATATAAGGCCTGCGCTTTTCTTTATTTTTATCTAGGGAATATTGAAGAGCTCATTTTACTAGATTATGTCTATTTTTTGCCTAGAAAATAGAATGAATTAAAAGGCTGGTATATTCTTTTTGTCGTTAACTACTTGAGGAATATACGAGATTATTTAGTTAACTAAACTTGTAGAGGTTTTTGTAGCGGTATTTTCGGACAGGGATTCGATTTCCCTCATCTCCACCAATATGTGTTTTACGTTGAAATATCAACGCTTTTTCTTTTTTTAGGATAACTTTTTTAACTCCTTTCTTACTTTTTTGCATAAATTATAAGTTGTCTAATAAAAAAAACAACAATATTGTGCAGTAGACTTTTCAATATGTTGTTTAAATAGAAACCAAATACATTCATCTAAGTTGGTTTATCAACTTAGTAGTGTATTTACTATATATAATGGAATTGTAATCTTAAAAAGCGAAAATATAATAGTTGTTTAATTTCATTTGAATTTTTGTGTTTAGTTATTTTTTCATTTTTAAATTTGTTCACAATATTTTAATCTTTCACGCTTTATTGTTATACTTTTCTTTGATTTTTAATTTTATTGCATTTTCTTAGTTCTGTTAATTCAAAATCTATTAAAGATTTTGCTTCTTGTTCAGTTTCATAATCACCCACTCTTACAGATTCAACTAGGCCACAAAAATCGTCAACAAGCTTTGTTGCTAGTCTATCTTCTCTTGGTGCATTTAATAAATGTTCCCATTCATTATCAATAATATGTTTTGCACATAATTCTTTGGTCATTAAAATTCCTTCTTTAAATTGACCTCTGCATAAATCATAATATTTTTCCATTTCTTCAGCAGATTCAAATCCTAATTTTATTGCCATAAGTTCTTCATTATCCATTTTAATACCTCCTTGTTCTTATTGTAGCATAGTTTTTCTTTTTTTTAAACTTACAAAATGTACTAATTTGGATTCACAGTTATAAGAAGAATTTTGGTAAATTATAAAATTAATCATCTTTATCTTTTTATATATAAAATTTAAAGTAAAACAAATTTCATATTTTTATTCTATGTCACTACAGCAAGAAAAGATGGTTAATCATTTTGCCAAGATAAAGTATATTTAAAAATCTTAAAAAATGGGAAATAAGTTATATGGAGTAGTATAATAGAAAAAGAAGATTTTGAGTATTAGTTCTAAAACCTTCTTTTATTTATCATTGTTTAATTTTTCTTTGATACGTTTAACTAATCTTATACTAGTTTCAACTTCATTTTGTGTTTGATTAGTAAAAGCACTTAATTTTTCAACATTTGAATTTGTAGAAAGATTATATCTTCCTGCGTGAATAACTTTACTAATTGTTATTAAAGCGTCATCTTTATTGTCTTTATCATAAATTGCTTCTCTCACACATTCTCCAACAATTTTTATAATTTTCTTTGGATTATCTGCTAGTTTAATTGGATTATCAATGTCAGTTATTTCTCCTAAAGGAAATAATTGATTTACAAGTTGTTCAAGATATAAAGAATTTGGCACTTTATTTTTCCCTAGCAAGCTAAATGAATAATCATTTTCTAGAGTTATTCCAAATTGTGCCAAAATAGACATCATTGCTTGTACTTTAATATTTATATTAGAAAGACTAAAATTAGGATTTTCGCTATAAAACAATTTATATATTTCTATTAGTGCTTTAGAATCTCTATTTAAACTAACTGGCTTAGCATTCTTTAATAGATGAATATGCATCATCAGTTTATTAAATTGTTGATTGACACTATCATAATTTGGATAATCTATAATACTATTTTTAGCATAATCCGAAAAAGATACATTTAATTTTCTATTTGAAAATTCTGCAGTTGTTAAATTTTCACGTCTATTGTTTTTGTTTTGATAATTGAAGAAAAATAAGTTTCCGTTGTCATATTTTACTATTTCTTGAGAAGTTTTATCACTATGTTCAACAATTAATAATTTTTCTTCAAACTCTTTTAGTATTGTTCTAATAAATGTAACATTTCTTAACATATTGGTATGAGATTTTGAATTAATAAAATTGTCAAGTAATTTATTTATTTTTTCTTTGTCTATATTTGGATTAGGTTCAATTCCTTCAAATCTAAGCGCGAATTTTTCTTCGTTTTCATATGTTATATCTCTATTAAAATTAATTCTTTCAGTACTCATAAAACCTCCCTAACTATATCATAATTATATCTTAAATTCGACAAACAGTAAATAGGGGGTATTTGATATAAGAAAGTGCATAAATAAAGAAGCTTGTGATAAATAAAATTGCAATAATGTATATTTTGCTATAAAGAATTTTATGAAAAGTTGTTGATAACTTCTAGACTTGCATCAATATGTTTTTAACGTTGTAATGTTAGTGTTTTTTACGTAATACTTTTTCTCCTTTTTTCCTTTTTTGCATATAATTATTTATCTTATAGAAAATATTTTTATAAAATCAAAAGCAAAATAGAAAACTAAGTTTTATAATTTTTATAAGATAAGTTTGTCCAACTGTTCAAGACAATAATTAAGGCTGTAAATTTACTATAGCTTCTTCGCTTTTAATGGCTAAAAAAACGTTAAATTTTTTTCTTAAAAATGCTTGCAATTTCTTTATATATCGTGCTATAATTAGATATGTGTGACTGCTTAGATATGCAAGGTTGTCGATACGCCAGGTTAAGTTGTTAATCTACTATCGGGTTATTTGCGTGGAGCAAGTCTATACTAGATATAGGCGAAGGGAGGATTTATTAATGTCAACAGAAAAGATACGCATTAGATTAAAGGCTTATGACCATAGAATCTTAGATAATGCGGCTACTAAAATAGTTGAAACTATTAAGAGATCTGGTGGAGTTATTTCTGGTCCAGTACCACTTCCAACAGAAATTGAAAAGTTTACAATATTAAGAGCTGTACACAAGGACAAAGATTCACGTGAGCAATTTGAAATGCGTACACACAAAAGACTTATTGATGTCAAAAATCCAAGCAAGGAAACAATGGATGCACTTATGCACCTAGATTTACCAAGCGGAGTATACGTTGAAATCAAAACAAAATAATAGGAGGAAAAAGTAATGAAAGGAATCTTAGGTAAAAAAATCGGAATGACTCAAGTATTTACTAAAACTGGTAAGTTAATTCCTGTTACTGTTATCGAAGTTGAACCAAACGTTGTAACTCAAATCAAAACAGTTGAAAAAGATGGTTACGATGCTATTCAATTAGGAACTGAAACAGTAAGAGAAAAAGTAAGCAACAAACCAAAGATGGGTCATACAAACAAAGCTAACACAACACCTAAGCGCTTCTTAAGAGAAATTAGAGGAGTAAACGTTAATGACTACACTTTAGGACAAACAATTGGTGTAGATATTTTCGAAGCAGGGGAAATTATTGATGTTACGGGAACTTCTAAAGGTAAGGGGTTCCAAGGCGTTATTAAACGTCACAATCAATCAACTGGTCCAATGGGACACGGTTCACAATACCATAGAGGTGTTGGTTCACTAGGTACAATGTTACCAATGCACGTATTAAAAGGTAAGAAGATGCCTGGTCAAATGGGTAATGTTCAAAGAACAGTTCAAAATCTAGAAATTATTTCTGTAGATGTAGAAAATAATTGTCTTTTAGTTAAGGGTAATGTTCCAGGAGCTAAGAAATCACTAGTTATCATTAAGACAGCTGTTAAGAATAAGGATGCTAAGAATGAAGCAAGTGATTTAATTACTTACGTTGAAGAAGTAGTTGAAGAAACTCCTGATACAGAGGTAGTAGAGGAAGTAGTAGAAGCTCCTACTGCAGAAGATGCACCTGTCCAAGAAGAAGCAACACCAGCCTCAGAAACATCAGCTGAATAAGGAGGAATGAAAGATGAAAAGAGTAGAACTTTTAAATCTTAAAGGTGAAAAAGTAAAAGACATTAACCTTAATGAAGAAATTTTTGATATTACCCCAAATAAAGCTGTTTTGAAGGATGCTATCGTATTAGCAATGGCATCATTAAGACAGGGAACACACAGCACAAAGAATCGTTCTGAAGTAAGTGGCGGTGGAAGAAAGCCGTGGAGACAAAAAGGAACTGGTCGTGCTCGTCAGGGTTCAATTAGAGCTGTTCAATGGGTAGGTGGAGGAAGATATGGAACTCCAGTGCCAAGAGATTACAGCAAAAAGCAAAATCGTAAAGAAAGAAGAATTGCTCTTAAATCAGCTTTAACTGATAAGGCTTTAGAAAAGGCAATTATCGTTTTAGATAGCTTCAAAATTGCAACACCTAAAACAAAAGAAATGTTAAGTGTTTTAGAAACTTTAAAAATAAAAGACAAAAAAGTTTTATTAGTAGTTAATGAATTAGATGATAATATGATTTTATCTGTTAGAAACTTACAAAATGTAATTTTAATACTTGCTGATGAGTTAAGTGTTTTAGATATAGTAGCAACAGATGTAATAGTATTTACAGAAGAAGCTTTAAAATATGTTGAGGAGGTGCTTAAATAATGCAAGACACAAAATATTTAGAAATCTTAAAAGCACCAGTTATTACTGAAAAATCACAAAATGCAAAAAGTGAAGGAAAATATACTTTTAAAGTAGATCCTAAAGCTAAAAAACCGGAAATTAAAGAAGCAATTGAAAAAATCTTTAATGTTAAAGTTACAGCAATTAGAACAATTAATGAAAAACCTAAGAAAAGAAGAGTTGGTCGTTATACAGGATTAACTAATCGTTCAAAGAAGGCAATTGTTACTCTTGCAGAAGGACAAACAATTGATCTTGGTTAAGGAGGAAATAAATTATGGCAATCAGAAATTATAAACCTACCACACCAGGACGTAGAAAAATGAGTACTTTAATTAATGAAGAAATTACAAAAAGTACCCCAGAAAAATCTCTTACAGTTACTATTAAGAAAAATGGTGGCCGTAATAATCAAGGTAAGATAACTACTCGTCATCACGGTGGTGGTGAAAAGAGAAAATACCGTATCATTGATTTTAAAAGAAATAAATTAAACGTACCTGGTACAGTAGTAAGCATTGAATATGATCCTAATAGAACAGCAAACATTGCATTAATTAACTACGCTGATGGAGAAAAAAGATATATTATTGCACCAAAAAACTTAACAGTAGGAGCTCAAATTGAAGCGGGAGAAAATGCTGACATTAAAGTTGGAAATGCTCTACCAATTATGAGTATTCCAGTTGGTACAATGATTCATAATATTGAACTTCGTCCAGGTAAAGGTGGAGAGTTAGCAAGAAGTGCTGGTTCATCTGCTCAAATTCTAGGACGTGAAGGTAACTATGTTATGATTCGTCTATCTAGTGGTGAACAAAGAAAAGTTCTAGGAACGTGTATGGCAACAGTTGGAGAAGTTGGTAATGAAGATTCTTCACTTGTTAAAATAGGTAAAGCTGGACGTAGTCGTCATATGGGAATTAGACCTACAGTTCGTGGTTCTGTTATGAATCCAAATGACCATCCACACGGTGGTGGTGAAGGTCGTGCTCCAGTTGGACGTAAAGCTCCAATGACACCTTGGGGTAAACCTGCTCTTGGATTAAAGACACGTAAGAAAAAACAATCTGACAAGTTCATAGTACGTCGTCGCAATACTAAATAGGAAAGGATGATTAATAAATGGCAAGAAGTTTAAAAAAAGGACCTTACGTTTTCGATAGATTACTAAAAAAGGTTCAAGAAATGAATAATTCTGGAAAAAAAGAAGTCATTAAAACTTGGTCACGCCGTTCCACTATCTTTCCTGATTTTATAGGACACACTTTTGCAGTACATAACGGGAAAGAATTTATTCCAGTATATGTTACTGAAGATATGGTTGGACACAAATTAGGAGAATTTGCATTAACACGTAAATTTGGTGGACACGGTTCAGATAAAAAGAAATAGAAATAATGACTAGGAGGGTATATATATGGAAGCAAAAGCAATTGCTAAAGGCTTAAGAGTATCACCTATTAGAGCAAGATTAGTTGCTGATATGATACGTGGTAAAAAAGCCGATGAAGCATTAAGTATATTAACAAATGTTAATAATAAATCAGCTAAGCTTACGAAAAAAGTTTTAGATTCTGCTATTGCTAATGCGGTAAACAACTTAAATGCCGATGCAGGAACATTATATGTTAAAGAAGCAAGAGTAGATGCAGGTCCTACAATGAAACGTCACTTTTTTGATTCGCGTTCACACATAGGACATAGAGATCATAGAACTAGTCACATTATCATAGTAGTGGCTGAAAAAAACTAATAAGGAGGTTACAAAATGGGACAAAAGGTAAATCCTAATGGACTAAGACTTGGCATTAATAAAGATTGGGAAGCAAAATGGTATAGTAACAAACAAGACTTTTCTAAATATTTAGCTAAAGATGTTAAGATTCGTGAATATTTAGAAAAGAACTTAACTAATGCTGGTATTGCTAAAGTTGAAATCGAAAGAACTGCTAAAAAATGCGAAGTTGTCATTCATACTTCAAAACCTGGTGTTATGATCGGTCACGGTGGCGAAGAAATTGAAAAATTAAAGAAACAACTATCAAAAATTGCTGATGAAAATGTTCAAATCTCAATTGTTGATATTAAAAAAGCAGATTTAAATGCTCAATTAGTTGCTGATTCAATCGCAAATCAAATAAGTAATAGAGCATCATTCCGTATGGCTCAAAAGCGTGCTATTAGAAATGCAATGAAAGCTGGAGCTTTAGGAATTAAAACATCTGTATCTGGACGTTTAGGTGGAGCAGAAATGGCTCGTAAAGAAGGATACACTGAAGGAACAATTCCACTACATACATTAAGAGCTGATGTTGATTATGCTATAAGTGAAGCTAACACAACATTTGGTAAAATTGGTGTAAAAGTATGGATATATAAAGGAGAAATCCTAAACAAAAAGGCAAAAGGAGGTAATTAATATGTTAATACCGTCAAGAACTAAATATCGTCGTGTTCATAGATTACCTTACGAAGGAAGATCACGTGGAAATAGAGAGTTACATTTTGGTGATTATGGTCTACAAGCTAAAGAAGGAGCTTGGATTACTGCTAACCAAATTGAAGCTGCTCGTATAGCAATGACTCGTTATATGAAACGTGGTGGTAAAGTTTGGATTAACATCTTCCCACATATGCCATTAACTAAAAAACCTATCGGTACAAGACAAGGTAAAGGTAAAGGTAATGTTGAAGGATGGGTTGCTGTTGTAAAAGAAGGAAAGATTATGTTTGAAATAGCTGGTGTTGATGAAGCAACTGCTCGTGAAGCTCTACGTCTTGCCTCTCATAAACTACCAATAGCAACAAAATTTGTAATGAGAGAAACTGGTGGTGATGTAAATGAAGGTTAATGAAATAAGAGAATTATCAACAGAAGAAATTAACAAAAAACTTGTTGAAGTAAAAGAAGAGTTATTTAACTTACGTTTTCAACAAGCTAATGGAACTTTAGAAAAACCTTCTAGAATCAGAGATTTAAGACACACAGTAGCAAGAATGAAAACCGTTCTTAAAGAACGTGAAATGAGTAAGTAGGAGGGTATAAAGTGGAGAAAAAGATTAGAAAAGAATTTGTTGGAAAAGTAGTTAATGCCACAAATGATAAAACAATTAGCGTTTTAGTTGAAACTTATAAAAACCATCCGTTATATCACAAAAGAGTTAAAAGCTCTAAAAAATATAGTGTACATGATGAAAAGAATATCGCAAAAGTTGGAGATACTGTTCGTATAGTTGAAACTAGACCATTATCAAAGACTAAGCACTTCTATTTAAAAGAAGTTGTAAAAGAAGCAGTTATTATTTAACGCTAATGATGAAGAAGGAGGAATAATTTATGTTACAACAAGAAAGTCGTATGAAAGTTGCTGACAACTCTGGTGCACGTGAATTATTAGTTATCCGTGTTCTAGGTGGAAGCAAAGTAAAGACAGGAAATATTGGCGATGTTGTAGTAGGAACTGTTAAAAGTGCTATTCCTAACTCACCAATACCAAAAGGTAAAGTTGTAAAAGCAGTTATCGTTCGTAGTCGTCAAGGCGTTCGTCGTGAAGATGGAAGTTACATTAAGTTCGATGACAATGCTTGCGTTATCATTCGTGATGACAAGAGTCCAGTAGGAACTCGTATTTTTGGACCAGTAGCCAGAGAACTTCGTGATAAAGATTATATGAAAATCGTATCTTTAGCTAAAGAAGTACTATAAGAGGAGGAAAATTATGAACTTTAAAGTAGGAGATGAAGTTGTAGTTATCGCTGGTTCTGATAAAGGTAAAAAAGGAAAAATAATTAAGACATATAAAAATGAAGGAAAAGTTGTAGTTGAGGGCGTTCGAATGGTTAAAAAACACCAAAAACCAAATGGTCAAACTGAAGGTGGAATCATTGAAGTAGAAGCTGCAATTGATGCATCAAATGTTATGATAATTGATCCTAAAACTAAAAAAAGAACTAGAATAGGACATACAACAGATGAAAAAACAGGTAAAAAAGTAAGAATTACAAAAAAATCAAACGAGAAGATTGATTAATTGGAAGGAGGGTATATATGAACCGCCTAAAAGAGAAATACTTGAAAGAAGTAGTTCCAAGTTTAAAAGAAAAATATAATTATAAGTCTATTATGGAAGTTCCAAAATTAGAAAAAATTGTAATTAATATGGGAGTAGGAGACGCAACTGGAAATTCTAAATTAATTGAAGCTGCTGTTAATGATTTAACTAAAATAGCTGGTCAAAGACCAGTTGTAACAAAAGCTAAAAAGTCAATAGCTGGTTTCAAAGTAAGAGAAGGACAATCAATTGGTTGCAAAGTAACTTTAAGAGGAGAAAATATGTATAACTTCTTGGATAAGTTAATTGCCATTGCTCTACCTCGTGTTAGAGACTTCCGTGGTGTAAGTCCAAAAGCTTTTGATGGCAGAGGAAATTATACTATGGGTATTAAAGAACAATTAATATTTTCAGAAATTGATTATGATGATGTTGTAAAAGTACGTGGAATGGATATCGTTTTCGTAACAACAGCAAAAACAAATGAGGAATCATTCGACTTATTAGATGGACTTGGAATTCCTTTTAGAAAGTAATGGGAGGATATTATGGCAAAGAAAAGTATGATAGTAAAGGCTAATAGACCACAAAAATATAAAGTACGTGAATATACAAGATGTTCTCGTTGCGGTCGTCCACACGCAGTTATGAGTAAATTCGGAATCTGCCGTATTTGCTTCCGTGAATTAGCTTATAAAGGACAAATACCAGGAATTAAAAAATCAAGTTGGTAATTGGAAAGGAGGA
>CANRQG010000037.1 GCA_947632735.1 uncultured Bacilli bacterium
AAGTATAAAGAAAAATGTAATAAGTTAAATGACGATGATTATTTTGCTAGTTTTTTAAGCTATGAAGAAGACCAAAAATTCTTAAGGAACTCATATATCAGTGAGGGCGAAAGACGAGGTAAGCAACAGGGAATTAAAAATACCCAAAGACAAATTGCTAAATCAATGCTCAAAGATGGCTTTACTGTAGCTCAAGTATCAAAATATACCAAGCTACCTGAAAGTAAAATTTTATCTCTATAAATAAATTAAAACTTTATAAAATCCTATATAGTAAAACTTCTACTTGTTAGAAGTTTTTACTATATTGCATAATTTTTACTTCTGGAAAATAATAATGCAAAATACTAATATAATCACAATTATTTTTAGCTAACTCATTCGCCCCATAAATGCTTAGCCCTAAGAAGTTTCCCCATCCTTTAGTAATAATCTTTAAAGACTTATTACCAAAGATAAAAGTTATTTCTAAAGACTTTAAATTAAGTAACTTAATTAACTCATTACCCGTAAAAGTTTTATCATTAATTTTCACCTTACTAATAAATTTTTTATTCTCCATTTCTAAAATATCAAATTTAATATCCTTATCAAAGCTAATTCCTAATAATCTACCTAACTCTTCATAATTAAATATCTTACTTTCTATATAATTAGGACAAGACAAATCCCACAAACTATTAACTTTCTTTAAATAAGGATAATCTTTATTCACATAAGTAAAGCCATTATTACAATAATGAATAAAAGGTAAAATGAAATTTTTCTTATAAGTCACAAAACATAATAAAGTTTCATTAATCGCCTCTTCAATATACTTATAATTTTTCTCATAATCTTTATCCCAAATAAGTTTATAATTATCAATTGGAACATAACTACCAAAATAAGAATTAGCTTCAATATAATTATTTTCTTCCATCATTTTATAAGCATAAGTACGAAAAAGAATAGCTAGTGCCTTAAAACATTCCTTTTCAATTTTAAAGAAGAAAAAACCACTTAAAATACCAAGTAAATACTCCTTTAAACTTACTTCTATAAAAGAATTATCTTCATATTTAATATTAACTAAATAGTTAGTATCTAAAAAGTCTTTATTGCTTTTAACTTCTATAATATCAGGAACATTACTTATATCTAGTGTTTTAACGATAATTCCATCTACAATTAAAAAAACTTTATTACCTGTAAAATTAATATTATTATTTCTAATAAAATTCTTAGTTCTTCTACTTAAATCTTTATTATCATTACTTCTTCCTAATTCTTTAGAAAACTCTTCTTGCATATTGAGATATAAATACAAAATATCTTCTCTACCATTATTTCTAATCTCATACCTATAGAACATAAGCATCACCTAATAATAGTATTCGAAAAAAATATCTTTCTATACAAAAAAAGAATTAAAATTCAAAATATTTTAATTCCTGTTTTGAGTCGCAGTTAAGACCAGTTAAATAGCTCTTGTTAGTAAATAAACTCCTTAAGTCAATATCTTTACCATTAATATAATCAAAGCTAGCGCATATTAATATTTTAGCTTGTTTTAAAGCTTTTAAATATAAATCAATAAAAGATTCATTACTAGTCATATCATAAACAACTGGGTTTCTCCATTCTTTATGATTACTATTTAAAAAATTATGCTTATCTTCAAGTGGATAATGATAACTAATAGCTTCAAAACGAAAAGTCCTCTTAGTAGTAAAAGTATCCACAAACTTATAAATATTTTTCTTTATCCCATACTTGTCTCTTCTAAAGACAACTAAAGCATTTCTCATTTGCTTTAAAGCTTTATAATAAATCTTACTCATATCTTCTACTTTATACGTTTCATTAAAAGCATAATCAATTGTTTTATTTAAAGAACTAGAAAACTTTCTTAAGTCAAAGCAAAACTTACCGATAGGAAAGCCATAAGGATTAGTTTTATTTCTTCTCCGTATCATATCATTATCTAGAAAAGTCTCCATAAACGCGTGAATATTATTATACTTATAACGACTAGGCTTTTTTCTATCAAATTCCCCCGTTTTATAAATAACATAAGGATGAACAGTTGAGTCTAACATATAATGACAAATAAAACCCACTAAGAATGATGATACATCTTTATCATTACTTAAATCATTCTCCTTAATAAAATTTATTAAATTTACAAAGAAATCTTGTGTTTTATGCGTATGAAAATATTTATCAAACTTCCTAATCTTCTTTCCCGGAAGAATAGAAAATAAATTATAAAACATAAGTGCATCGACACATTGACCAAACATTTTAACTCTATTAATATCTAATTTTTCCTTTATTTCGCTTGGCATTATTTCATATATATCTTTAGCAAAATAAGAATGTGTAACTGTAGCTGGCATAAAATTCCCCCATTTCATATAAAATTATAGCACATAATTCACTAAATTTTCATATTTTTTCTTTCAATATTGTGTTATAATCAATTGTAGGTGAGAATATGACAGAAAAAAACTTCAAGAATTTAGATGAACAAGTAGAAATATTTAAGCAAAAAGGTATGACCATTAACGATGAAAAATATGTCAAAGAAGTTCTTCTCCGTGAGAATTATTTCTTCTTAAATGGTTATAGACACCTCTTTATGAAATCTCGAGAAGATAAAACATTTAAAGAGGGAGTAACCTTTGAAGAAATGTATAGTCTTTTTCTTTTCGACCGTTCTTTTAGAAATATCTTATTCAAATATTTACTTGTTATTGAAAATAACCTAAAGTCTATAACTTCTTACCAATTATCTAAAAAATATGGTTATAGAGAAAGTGATTACTTAAAACCTAAAAACTTTACTAGAAAACCAGAAAAACAAGCACAACTGAATGACTTGCTTAAAAAGATGAAACGTCAAATAAGAGTCAATGGGAAGCAACATTCAGCTACTCTACATTATGTTTCTAATTATGGTTATATTCCTTTATGGATTTTAGTAAAAGTCCTATCATTTGGTATAGTTAGTGAAATGTATTCTATTTTAAAAACAGAAGACCAAAAAGATATAGCAGATATTTACGGAATAGAACCTGATGTTTTAATGAAATATCTACCTATCTTAGCTAATTACAGAAATCTTTGTGCTCACGAAGATATTTTATATGAAAACAAAACGCAAAAATGTATAAATGATACAGTTTATCACAGTTTATTAAAAATACCTAAAGATAACGATGAATATATTTATGGTAAGAATGATGTCTTTGCATTAATCATAATATTAAAACAGATGCTTAATCACGAAGACTTTAAAAATATGTGTATAGAGCTAGATAACGTAATAGAAACACTAAATTATAATTTAAAAACTGTCAGCATTGAAAAAGTTTTAACAAAAATGGGCTTTCCACTTAATTGGGAAGACATAAGAAAAATTGAAAGGAGCAAATTAAATGGCTAAAAATAAAAAAGAAATAGGAAATATAAAATTAATTTTTTTACTAGTTTTTTCTTTCGTAATAGGTGGTGTTGTAACCTTTGCTTTACTAAAATGGACTCCACTTATAAACGATGTTTTAGGAAGTAGTGATAATAATACCGTAGTTACTAAAAATAAAACACAAGTCTATGAAAAAACATCATTGAAAGCAGCAATAGATAAGATATATGATGCCGTTGTCTTAGTTCAAATCTATAATGATGACCAACTAAAATCAACTGGAAGTGGCTTTGTCTACAAAGTTGACAATAAGTATGGTTATATCTTAACTAATGAACACGTTGTTTCCGATGCTAAGACAATTAAAGTTGTTATGTCAAACGATGAAGAAGCTGAAGCTGAAACTCTAGGAAGTGATGAATATCTAGATTTAGCAGTTCTAAGAATAGATAAAGATAAAGTAAAACAAGTTGCGAACATTGGAAAAAGTGAAGACATTAGTTTAGGAGATACTATTTTTGCCGTAGGAGCTCCAATGGGCTATGACTATCGAGGTAGCGTAACTTCTGGTATTCTTTCAGGTAAAGACCGTATGGTAACAGTAAGTGTTGGTAATTCCACTAGTAGCGATTGGGTAATGCGTGTTTTACAAATCGATGCACCTCTAAACCCAGGAAATAGTGGTGGACCTCTTCTAAATATAAATGGTGAAGTAATAGGCGTATGTTCTATGAAACTAGTTGATTCCCAAATAGAAGGTATGGGCTTTGCCATTCCAATTGAATACGCAATGAACCACGTAGACTCCCTAGAAAATGGTAAAGAAATAGAATGGCCAGTTTTAGGAATAACTATGTTAAATACCACAGATACAATGAACCTTTATCGTAATCAAATAATTCTAGACAAAAATGTCGATAATGGTGTAGTAATTATCGAATGTCAAAAAGGCTCAGCCGCCGCTGACTCTGAACTAAAAAAAGGCGATGTCATAGTAAAAATCGATGATAACAAAGTAAAAAATATCGCTTACTTAAGATATGAACTTTATCAGCACCAAGCTGGTGATACTATTGAAATTACCTATATTAGAGATGGCAAAGAACATACGACAAAAGTTAAATTAGGAAAAAGTTCTTAGAAAAGAAGAACTTTTTTTGCTTTTACCCATAAAAAGTGTTATAATATAGACCTTAGAAAAGACGAGGGAAGTGATACTATGCTAAAAATTTATAAAACAACACCCGTTGAAAAGAAAATAAAAAAATGTAAAAAAATTACAGTAGATTCCTGGATAGACCTAACTTCACCAACTAAAGATGAAATAGCAAAAGTAATCGAAAAAACTCAAATAGACGAAGATTTAATTTTAAAAATGCTAGACGATGAAGAGTTGCCACGTATTGAGCAAAGTTCCAATGCCACCTTAGTTGTAATAGATACTCCATATCTAAAAGAAGGCGATGCTCACAAATATAAAACTTACCCCTTAGGAATAATAATTACCAAAAATAACTATGTAATTACGGTTTCTCCTAAGAAAACTACTGTACTTGATGCTTTTAAACAAGGCAAAATAAAAGACTTTCGAACAGCTAAAAAGACAAGATTCTTAATTCAAATCTTAATAAACGCTTCATCTTATTACTTAAGAGCCTTAAAAAATGTTAACAAAGACATTGAAGAAAAAGAAAAAGTCTTAAAAAAGTCTACAGAAAATAAAGATTTAATAGATTTATTAGAAATAGAAAAAACCCTAGTTTATTTCATAACCTCTCTAAAAGCTAATGACCTCGTTCTAGAAAAACTATCTAAAGGCATTATTCTCCCTTTATACGATAACGATGCCGAACTTTTAGAAGACGCTATTATCGAAAATAAACAAGCATTCGAAATGAGTACTATCTATAAAGATATCTTATCTTCAATTACAGATACCTATGCTACCATTGTTTCTAATAACCTAAACAATATAATGAAATTCCTAGCGGGAGCAACCATTGTCCTATCAATACCTACTATGATATCTTCATTCCTAGGAATGAATGTTCCCTTAGGCTCCATCAGTACAAACATAAATGCCTTTATCCTAATTATTTTTACATCATTTGTCATCTCGTTGATAATTGCTTTTATCCTACATAAGAAAAATATGCTATAATTAGCTAGGAAAAAAATAAAAAGTAGAGTGATAATTATGCTAGAAAAATATAAAAATATCGATGAAGAATACTATAACTGTATAAAAGAACTTGCCAAGACTAGTTCCATAAAAAAGATGGATGACTTTATCCAACACGGAGATACTACCTGTCTAAACCACTCCTTAGCTGTTTCCTATAAAAGCTATAAATTTGCTAAAATGCTGAATCTCGATTACAAAGCCGTTGCCAAAGCCGCCTTACTCCACGACTTTTTCCTATATGATTGGCACGAAGTAACACCCGCTAAATCTCTCTTTAAAAAACACGGCTTTACTCATCCGCAAACAGCCCTAGAAAATGCTCTTAAATACTTTGACTTATCAAGCCTTGAAAAAGATATCATCCTAAAACATATGTGGCCATTAACAATAAGAAGCATTCCTAAATATAAAGAATCCTTCCTCGTATGTTTCGTTGACAAATACATCTCCTCTAAAGAAACATTAAAATATCATTTAAGCCTTATAAAAAAAATCTAAAAAAGAGAAAAACCTTTCCCTTAAAACCTAACTTTCCTAATTATCTAGAAATTCTATACCCTCTTAGCCATCAGTAGCAGCAATTTTTCCGGGTTAAAAAGACAAGTTTGTATTACTAATAAATGGTCATCTTCCCTAACTGTCTCCTTTGTATCATATAAAGCCTTAGACCGCATTAGTGAAAGATGACTCAAAAACTCATCTCCTTCAAGCGAAATAATCATATGCTCATTATCTGACTTAGCTATTACACTAGCAGCAAAAATCTTATAAGAATAAGCTCCCTTATCGGTCTTCAAATCTACTAAAAGATTATTGAAGAAAAACTCCTCCTGTAAATATTGTTCTAATACCTTAAAAGGAATAGTCTCATCATCAAGCGAATTATGACCATAAATATTTAACTGCCTAGCCATATCAATATCAGAAGTACGATAATCAATAAAGATAGAACCATTAATATTTTCATTTTGATAAATATCGTGATTTAAATAAAAGTCATTATCTTTTGCTTGAACAACCAATTCTTTTAAATTTATTGAAGAAATACTTAACTCAGCTTTAATATCAGAATTATGATAAAGCTCTCTCAAAGATGGAAAAACATTTTCATAAGGAATAACATCTTCCTGAACCTCATCCATCTTTTTTTCGTCTTCATTTGTATCTGGCATTTTTAGTTTAGAAGCTTGAAAGTAAAAGCCAATTCCTATCATTAAAATAGCTAATAAAATATAAAAAACCAATTTCACTTGTGGCCTTAAATTCTTAACTTTCATTTTTCTTCACCCATAAATAGTTTAGCAAAACTTTCCATCAAAGTCTATATTGACCAAAAATAATTTAAATGATAAAATCGAAGTACGAGAAGTGAATATATTTTGTGAAATATTTAAAAGAGGTGACTTATGAAAAAGAAAAATTTAAAAACAAATTGCTTAAGAATTGCCTGTGCTCTACTTTTAGTAGCAGTAGTAGGTCTAATTTTTAAAACTCTAACACCAAATGTTAAAGCTGAATCTAATATAATAAGAGTTGGTCCCGGAGCCGGAACCTTAAAGAAAGCCGTTGAAGAAGAAGCTAGGGAAGGTGATACTCTAGTATTAACCGCTGGTTCATATACTGGAGGTGCCGATAAAACTGTTCATATTAATAAAAAATTAACTATTAAAGGTGATACTACTACACCAATATCTAGAACAATTATTGATGTACCTATCGTAGTAAATACTTCTGATAAAGTTGTAATCTCTAACTTTTCATCATCTAATCAGACAGTAGAGCCTAATTTTGTTTTTATAAAAACAGAGGGAAAAGTTGATTTAGAGATTAATAATGCCTATATTTGGGGAATTTTAAGAAGTTCATCAAATACTTTACCTAGACACAATGCTAAAACTTTGGAAATTACTAAAAGAGCAGGAGATGTAACATCATCAGATATTGCCGCTGCTGAAAACGAACGTTCAGTAATTACACTTACAAATTGTACTTCTATAAAGCCAGGAATTCATTATGGAATTTATTCTAATGCTTCAAATACAACTGTAAATATTAAAAACTCACAAATAACTGGTAGAACACCTATAATGCTTGAAAGTGGAAGTAATAACACAGTGAATATAGAAAATAGCGAAATAGATGGACCAGATGCTATATATGATGATAAAGAGACAATTGTAATAAAAGAACAAAATAATCTAACTATGAATGTTGATAATTCAACTATAAAAACTACTACTCCAAGTGGAAACCCACCAACTAAAACTTTCTCATTTAGTGAAGATGGTGCCAAAAGTACAAACACAACAATTAATATTAAAAATCATAGTAGGCTAATTGATGAAGATAATGAAAAGAATTTAAGTGCCAATAGTCGTATCTTCAACTTTAGAAGTGATTCAACCGCCGCTGATAAAAATATAGTTAATATTGATAAAACATCAAGTATGTATATTTCATTAAAAAGTGTCACCAGTGAAGTAGGAACTACAAGAATCCCACTAACTCGTGAATACAGCACTTTATCAAATGCTTCTGTAGTAAGAATAAGTGATAGTGAAAATAACAGCATAATAAAAGTTTATAATAACAATAGTAAAATAGAAGAATTAACTGAGGAAAAATATACCGTTAAAGGTGATGATTATAACTTCAAAGGTTGGTTCCAAGACTTTGATGGTACTAATTACAGTAATGAGTATCTAAAAGTCGGAGCTGATTATCCTAATACCGAAGCCCAAAAGAACATAGACTTATATCCTAAGTTTGTTAAAGTTCTAAAAGTTACAATCAAAGATGTCCCAACAGATGGAACAACTACTGACCACACTTATTATGTTGAAGAAGGTACTACCTTAAAAGATAGTAAAGATATTGTGAAAATAAAAGAAGACTTAGAAAAAATCAAAGTTAAAGAAGGAAAAGTCTTTAGAGGCTTCATAATCTACAATTCCAATGGCCATTTTGAACCTAAAAGTGAAGAATATTTACTTAATGAGTTAACAATGACCGAAAATTGCCAAATTGAAGCTATTCACAAGGTAGAAGTAACGATAAATGGAGAAAAATTCTATACTGATGCTGGAAAAACATTAGCAGATATTGCCAGTGAAAATAAAGAAGCCTATGATGCAGCTAAGCAAAATGGTGATTTAAGAGAATTCTCTAGATTTGTAAACACAAAAACTAAAGAAACTTTCACTGAAGAAGAAGGCATCACATCAAACATTGAACTTGAATCTAAATTCTTCTATAACGTAACAATAGACAGTAAAACATACAAATTAGAAGAAGGCCTTTTACTTAACTCTAGTGAAGAAATTAAGAAAGCTCTAGCAGAAATAAGTAAAGAAGTGCTAGGACGTAAATTTGATAGATTTATCGACACCGAAGAAAACAGAAAAATAGAACTTGATACTTATAAAATAGACAAAGATATAAACATATCTTCAGTTTATACTATAACAGTAAAACTAGTTGGGAAAGATGGAACTGTTTCTTATACAATAGATGCTAACAGTACCTTAGAAAGTGTAAAAAATGATAGTGAAGTTTTGAAAAATTTAGACAGCGTTGCTAATAATACAGACGATGGTAAAGAGTTCGCTGGTTTCATTATTTCTTATGATGATAGTCAAACTGCCAAAACATTTGCAAAAACTACAACCGAAGATAAAGATGAATTAAAACAAAAAATATTAACAGAAGAACTTGAATATAATGCCACTATTTATGTAAGACAAAATATAAAAATAACTATTAATGGCAAAGACTTTAATATTGAGTCTGGTCAAAGTCTACAAACAGGTATTCTTGATAACCAAGATGCTGATATAGAAGGATACAAAAAAGCTAAATTTGGTGGTAAAGACGAAGATAGATTTTATAAGTTTATAGATGAAAAAACTGAAAAAGAAGTAACAGAACAAGATATATTTGAAAAATCAACAACATTAGTGTCAAAATATTATGTTTTTGTTACTATCGAAGATGAAAGACTTGACGTAGCAGGTACTTATAATCTAGAAGAAGGGACAACCATTGATGATTTAATAGACCAAAAAGCTAAAGATGCTTTAGCAATTTTAAGAACAGATATAAATACAGAAACTGAAGATCTTCACTTCGAAAAGCTAGTAACATCATCTGGTGAAGAGATTCCAAGTAAAATTAATAATGATATTACTATCAAAGGAGTTTATCATTATGACGTAACTATCGTTGAAGATTATGATAACCCAACTTATGATAGTACTGTAGCTCATAGTGTGCAAGGTCTTAAAGTTTATAGAGGAGAAACTTTATCAAGTATCCGAGGTAAAGTCGAAGCTGCTTTAGGTAACCTAAAATCATCAGTAAACAAAAATAGCAAAAGAAAATTTTATTCTTTCCTAGAAATTAATACAGATAAAGAATATACTGATAGCAATTTAGAAGACCTTTTCAACACAAAATTTAATAATCACATTTATATAACCGCTAAGATTTATCATAAAGTAAAAATAGGCGATGTAACAGACTATGTTCTAGAGGGAAGCACTATTAATGAAAGTGAAAACGGAAAATTAGTAGAAGCTTTAGAAAAGCTAAAAAATGTACAAAATAAAGAAGTTGATAAACTTATCGTTAATGGCAAAGAATATTCTAAAGATGAAATTACTCCTGATATGGTAATCAATGAATATACAGAAATTGCTGCCGAATATAAAGTAAAAGTTTCTATTAACGGTCAAGACTTTGAAGTAAAAGAAGGAGGCTCACTTTCTGATTTAACTGACAAAGCAAATGAAATAAAAGCCGCTTTAAAAGCACTTAGAAACAAAGTAGAAAAAGATGGATACAATTTTAAAGGCTACGTCGATAGTAATAACAATGTGTTTACTGAAACTACTACAATAACTGAAAACACGACTATTACAGCAAAATACAATATTAAAGTCACAATTCAAAATGCCAGTAATTCAAAAAAATTTGAAATAGATGAAAATCAAACACTAAATGATATAAAAGCAAAAGACCAAACAAATTACGAAAAAGCAACAACAAAGAATGATAGATGGTTCTTCGGTAAGTTCCGCAACCAAGATGACGAAATCATAGATGAAAATACAGCTTTAACGAAAAATGTTATTTTAAGTCCAATATTTAATGTTAAACTAACAATAAACAAAAAAGATTATTATCTAGAAGAAAATACAAAGCTTGGAACAGAAGAAATTATTGAAGCCCTTAAGGTGTTTGAAAGTACTGAAAAACAATTAACTGGTTATGTTTATGGAAAAAATAAGAAGCCAATAACTGTTAACGACTTGGTAAATGAAAATATCACAATAGAGCCAGTATATTCAGTAAGACTTACTATTAAATATGGAGAAGAAATAATTGGTGAGTTTAATCTTAACGAAAATTCTTCAATAGAAGATAGTAGTGAAAAAGAATTAATAAAAAAAGCTCTTGATGAATTAACAGAAAGAGTAACAAATGATGGTTATAATCCAAAAGGCTATGTAGCCGATAAAAAAGCATTTACTACTAATACTAAATTAAGCAAAAATACTACTGTTATGGCAAGTTACAATATTAAAGTTACAATTCAAAGTACGAATGGTCCAAAAGAGTTTGAAATAGATGAAAGTCAAACGCTAAATGATATAAAAGCCAAAGACCAAACAAACTATGAAAAAGCAACAACAAAGAATGATAGATGGTTCTTCGGTAAGTTCCGCAACGAGGATGACGAAATCATAGATGAAAATACAGCTTTAACGAAAAATGTTATTTTAAGTCCAATATTTAATGTTAAAGTAACAATAAACAAAAAAGATTATTATTTAGAAGAAAATACAAAGCTTGGAACAGAAGAAATTATTGAAGCCCTTAAGGTGTTTGAAAGTACTGAAAAACAATTAACTGGTTATGTTTATGGAAAAAATAAGAAGCCAATAACTGTTAACGACTTGGTAAATGAAAATATCACAATAGAGCCAGTATATTCAGTAAGACTTACTATTAAATATGGAGAAGAAATAATTGGTGAGTTTAATCTTAACGAAAATTCTTCAATAGAAGATAGTAGTGAAAAAGAATTAATAAAAAAAGCTCTTGATGAATTAACAGAAAGAGTAACAAATGATGGTTATAATCCAAAAGGCTATGTAGCCGATAAAAAGGCATTTACTACTGATACTAAATTAAGCAAAAATACTACTGTTATGGCAAGCTACAATATTAAAGTTACAATTCAAAGTGCCAGCGGTCTAAAAGAATTTGAAGTTGAATCAGGTAGCACTTTAAAAGAAATTAAAGCTAGCAATGAAGAGCTTTATCAAGAAGTTCAAAAGAAAGCCAATAGAAAGTTCTTATATTTCATTGTAGATGACAGTAATAATACAGTACTTAAAAATGATGATAGTAACTATAGTTTTTACAAAAATAGTAACTTAACAGCTATTTATGCTGTGACAATCACTGTTGATAAACAAAAATACTATCTAGAAGAAGGTAAAACTTTATCTAGTAGCGATGAAATACTACAAGCTTTGAAAAAGTTCGAAAGGACAGAAAAAAGACTTGCAGAGTTTACAGACAATAATAACAATTCTCTAGCAACAGTAGAAGAATTAAATAATAAAACAGATAAACCTATTACTGAAAATGTAACTATAGTACCTAAGTATGTAATTGATATCGAAATAGAAGCTGATGAGGTATTTAAAACAACAGTACCTGAAAATACTAAACTAAAAGATGTTGGTTACGTAAAACCAGAAAGACTTAAAAGATTTATTGATGCTGAAACAAATGAAACTGTTTCAGAAGATACAGTTCTTAAGAAGCATACTAAATTAAAAGTAATTCGCAATGTAATAGTAACAATAAATGGAAATAAGTATGAATTAGAATCTTATAAAAAGTTTGGTGACTTAGAGGGTGCCGAAAAAGATTTAGAAGCCTTAAAGAAAGTTCCAGTAACAAAGAAGAACTTTAGTCACTTTATCTATTATGATGACGATAAAGAAATAAAATTAGGTAAAGATACAATTATCAGTAAAGATATTACCGTACTTCCAAAATATACTATTGAATTATCATTTGTATATGAAAATGAGGGAAAGCAAGAAGAAATTTTAAAACTAGAACTAGAAGAGGGCAAAGCAATAGGTGATTTAGATGAAAAAAGTCTGCAAACACTAAATGAAAAGTTAAGAGAAATTGAAAAAATATTAGAAAAAGAAGGAAAATATAGTTTTAAATTTTCAAAATTTGTCCAAGCAGATAATACTGAAGTAGATATTCAAAAAACAAACTTTAGTGAAAATACCTTTGTAAAAGCCATTTTCGAGTATAAAGAAAATCCATCTCCTGTTAATCCAACTAATCCTGAAAATGACAAGCCAAATACTAACAAAGATAAACCTATCAAAGAACCTGCTCCAAACACTGCTGTAGATAATTATTGGGATTTAAATAATATATTCCTATCAATTATTATCATAGTATTAACTTGTGGTGGTTGTCTAGGTTGCTTAAAGTGCGCAATTAGAAAATAAATAAATATTAAGAAGTGATGAAATGATTTGTTTTATCATTTCTTTTTTTGATGACTTTTGTGAATAAAATTGCTAAAATATTTTTATAAGTACTAGTATTAGAAGGAGTGTGTAATAAATGAGTAAATATTTAGATG
>CANRQG010000038.1 GCA_947632735.1 uncultured Bacilli bacterium
CTCTAACACTTCGTCGATACCTACGCGTGTATTGGACTTTCACCAACTAGATATATGCCGTGCACGGCACACTAAAATAACTTTCCACAGATTTTGTGGAAAGTTACTTAGTTCTTTTGTACATATAAACAGTTATGTATGGTTGCAAAGTAGTTAGAGTAGTTGCAGTTCCAGTAAAACTATGAGTATGTCCTCCTCCGCCTCCAGCTGCTCCACTTGTAGAAGTACTTATTGAATTTGTTGTCATTGCTGGTACCGTTACACTTCCTGTTACACTATGGGTATGAGCTCCGGCTGATGCTACACTCATATATTCGGGATTATTTATTTGGTCAGTTCCATACCAGCCCCAACCATTAGAACCAGAACCAAGACCCCCGGATTTATTGTACCACATAAGTAATGGTGCTTTAAAACTATGACTATGTGCTCCACTACTTTGTGCCGTTAAAGACATCGTCATTGTATTAGTTTGAGGTGTTGTATGAGTATGACTAATTGTATGGCTATGACTTGGGATTTGGTCAGCAGTTAATGTTGTACTTCCTATTGTTCCACCAGGGGTATAGGATATTGTTTCACTACCACCTGTTGTTCCAGCTATATAGTTAGAAGTTCCATTATTTCCAACACCAACTAAAGTTCTACCATCTCCATAAACTTCCCACTCTCCGCCTAAAGCTTCTCTTACTTGGTCTACTGTAGATAGTGTTGCGCTTATATAAATACTTCCTATGGGATATATTTTATCTAGAAAGTTATCTACTTTGCTTTCAAACTTCGTACACGTACCATCTATTGCATCTTGAACATTATTAAAGCCTAAATCAGAATTATCCTCATAATAAACATCTTTACTATTCATTACCGTTTCTGCTAAGACATAAGAAGAAGCAACTGAAATTAAAACAGCAATAACTATTCCTATTATTATCTTTATATTAGTCCTCATTTACTCACTACCTTTGTACACGCAATACGAGTATTGTTTAATCTATCATACACGAATAACGAGTAAAAGTCAATACACTTTATACGTGTATTGTAAAATTAATTTAAACAATTTTAAGGAGACTAATATGAAAATAAAAAGAATTAGAGACTTGAGAGAAGACAAAGATTTAAAACAAAAGGACATAGCCAAATTATTAAATATTTCGCAGCAACAATATAGCCGAATCGAGATGGGCATAAACGAAATAAAAATAGATGGCTTAATAAAATTATCAGAAATATATAGCGTAAGCATTGACTACATCTTAGAATTAACTGACGTAAAAGAACCATATCCAAGAAAAAAGAAATGCCAATGAGCATTTCTATTCTATTTTAAAAGGCTTATCTATTGTTCCATCTCCACTTTTTATTAAATCTCTATTTATTGTAATAACTGGTACAGCTAGCCTAACGTCATCTGTTGTCGTTTCTTCTAAAAGGCCTGTATTATGATAAACATAAATCATTTCTCCTATACTAGAAGTTGTATTCATTAAAAAGAAATTATCTAAATAACCTGTATAATAATCAAACATATTTAACATACCAATTTTACACTTTACAGAACTTGTATAAATATTTTTATAATCATAAGAAAATTCATCACTAACTTCACCCGTAAAAAACTCACTATCATTTATTATATTATTATAAGCTAGTGACTTTAAATAATTACCATTAAGATAATTAGCTAAACTACCAAACTCTGTATAATCATACATACTTAATTTTCCATAAGAAGAGCCTGTATTATCAATTGGTTTAGCTAAATACATCTTTAAGATATTACCATCATCATAGTTAATTTTCCAAGCATCTTGACCTAACATCACATAATTATCAACATAGTTAAAATCAGTTCCCTGATTAATTACATATGGATTATCGTAACTACCATCACCTGCTAAGATGTTTAAATCTTTTTTAAAGGTAAAAACAACTCTTAAACCATAAGCTTCATAACTTAAAGAACTTTCAACACTACCATCTAAATCAACATACAAGTTGTCAGCACTATCATCTAATCCTAATATCCAAAAAGTTCGATTATTATTTAAAAAACTCTCTTTACCATTAGCTTTACTATAATCTGTAATAGTTAGTGTCGTTAAATAATCTTTTTTTATAGAATTATTAGAAATAACCTTAGAGCCATTTAATCTATCTTCACTATAACTTGTTTTTACTAAAAATCTTTCTGGATTTGGTAAAGTCTTATAATAAATTCCTAAATCATCCGTACTTAACCACGTTTTTAAATTAGAGTTTTCATAATTACTTTCTGACCCCCACATAAATGAAGCAACTATATCTTCACTTATAACCTTAACTGAACCATCTTTATTAATTCCTATTACTCTAAATAATCTATTAGAAAATTTAACATAATTATTTGAAACATTACCCTTAAAGTAGTAGCCATCTGTATCTTGATGTAGTCCCTCTGCTTCTCCGCTTGCGACTTTATTATTATTTATTATACTTCCATTAAGCGTTTTATTTCCCTCTACTACTCGAAAATTTTCAACATTATAGTAATAAAAACTTCTACCTCCGAAATATATTCCAATACCTATTACTATAAGCAAACTTATAATATTAAATATAAATTCTATCTTTCCTATAGGTTTAGTTTTCTTTTGTTTTCTTTTCTGCATTAAACTAACCTCACAATCTTTTAAATTATAGCAAATTTACCTGAAAGTTTCAACTAAATTACCATAACAAAACTAATATTAAAGATTACTTTTTATATGATTATATATTTTTTGATAAGTAGCATTATCATAATGAAGACCATCTACTGTAGTAAAACCAGTTTCTTTTAAATAGCTATTAGTATCAATATACTTAACTGATTTTAAATTACTTTTCATTTTACTATTGAAAGAAGTAATCTCACTATTTAAACTGTTATAACTACCATCAGTAGGTAAAACTGATACAAAGTAAACCTTTGCTCCCTTACCTGTCCATTCACTAGCCTTACTATTTATATAAGAAACATAACTATCACTTTTATATAAATCATTAACGCCCATTAAAATTATTACTGCACTTCCACTACCAACATAGCTTTCTATCTGTGCAACACCTGTTGACTCCATCCACGACAAACCTACTGATTCTTTTGCACTCCAAATATCATTACTTCCTGTAGCATTTTTCATTCCTACTGTTCTTGAGTCTCCTATAAAAATATACTTACTAATAGAAGCCCCTGCCTGAGCTGCCGAACTATCTTTATCTTTATCTTTATCTTTTTCTTTATCTTTACTTTTACTCTCTTCGCTACCCTCATATTTTGAAGGGTCATCAATAATACTTTGACTACCTTCACCACTTGGTGGTAAAAAAGATGCATCACTAGAAGAGCCAATTTCATCAGCATAGTTCCAACAAGCCGTTACTGAAAAACTATCATCCAATATCCCCATCACAACATTTACTATTATTGGTATAAAAAAAAGCATAACAAGAGCAATAAGCCAATTCTTAATAGCGCTTTTTAATTTCTTATTATCTGGATTACTCATTAATTTAAAGAGAACTGTTACTAAACCTATAATAGCTAATATAGGTCCGCAAATTTGAATAATAAGTAAAACTGTTTTAGCTATCTTAATTATATTAGCTAAACCCTTATCACCACAGGCACTAACTAAATCTAATATATTCAAAAGTACCTCCCCCTCTCTTTGGTATCATCAAAATACTTTCTAAAAACATAAAAATATGTATTATCAACTAATACCATATCATCATAATTACCAAAAATATGGCTAATTCCTTTATAAGATACTATATTACCATATTCACAAGAAATAACAATAGGGTTAATTAAAAGTTCCCTGCATTTTTCAATAGCCATATTTAAAATATTTTTATAATAACCTTTTCCTCGCTCACTTGGTCTTATATCAACACCAATATGTCCATAAATAGAACCATTTTTAAAAAGAAGAGAATGTCTTATATCAAAAATTCCAATTAAATAATCATCACTTTTTCTAAGAACTAAAAAGCAACTGCAACATACTTGATTTTTCTTTAATTTATTCTCAGCGAGTCTTCTAACTTGCTTATACCATTTATAAAAGTCGCCAATTTCTATATACCCTTTATTTAAAATTAAAGAGCAGTCACCAGCCAAAGAATATTCTTTATTAATAATATGTTCCTTAGCAAAATCATCTAAAATTTTTTTATCAAAAATATCAACACTTCGACAATATAATTCCATATATTATTCCTTTACTACCCAAAATGTTGACATATCTCTCAAGCCATTCTTTCCTCCCGCAACTGGTGTATTAATAATTTTTCCATTAATAACTAGTTCTGATGAAGAACCACCGTCCAAATTAGCAGCATTATAAGCTCCATATCTTTCCATAATATCAGTTAAATCTATCATATCAGCTCCAAGACTAGTAGCTAAACGACCATTAATTACTAGCAGCAACACTATACCATCTTGTCTTTGTCCTATAGCTGTTCTTGGCGCAATACCCCAACCGCCATTTCCTTTAATAAATGAACGTTTTCCATTGACAATTAAATAAGGACCAAACTCAATGGCATCACGATATCCCATATTTAAAGCTTCATTTTTACTCATTTTACCTAATACTAATTTATTATCATTAGTAAAACCAATGAAGCCTCCTCCCATATTAGCATCCATATAATCACTAACTACCTTACCATCTTTAATAACAGTACCGTGTGGAATAGCCCCATTTGAATTCCAGTCTGGGTCATAAAACCCCCCTGCGTTCATAGCAATAATCGCATTTTCCCTTTTCGCAACAGTTAAAATATCTTCTCCTCTACTTTTTAAATAAGCCGTTGTTGCGATTTTTATTTTTGATGGGTCGTATACAGCAACCAAAAAGCCTTGATAAGAATCTCCCTTAATATCAATAACTTTATATAAAGCATTATCTTCGTGAACTAAAATTTCCTTTTCATATTCATTTCGATAAATCGTTGTTGTATATTTACGAAACTTAATCATATTAGGATCACTAACTTCATTTACTTCTAAAATACTATTATTAGCTAAAATCTTTTGAATAGTCTCTTCATCATAAAACCAAGTTGCTAAATATTGATGTGATAAAGTTGTCATAGCACTAGTTACCCAAAAATTTCTAAAAACATCAAATGGGCCATAAAAAAGAAATAAAAAACTAGAAGTAAAAAAGATTACTACCAAACAACTAATAGTAATAATTTTTCTTTTTATTGGCCATTTTTCTTTACTTCTTTTTTTCATTTTAATCCTCTTTACCCGCAAATTCACTATCTTTATTATAATCAATAAACTTTTTATTAGTACTGTACTTCTCTAAAGAAATACCACTACTTATAGACTTTTGATATTCATTAAACTTCTCTATATTCTCATTATAAATAGATATATCGCTTAAAAAATAATTAACTACCTGTTCATAAATAACTTTATAATTACTACATTTATTATTTACGGAACTATCAGGATAATACACATCATCACATAATTTATCTAATTCTTTTACCTGTTTAGTCATCTCATCAACCATTTCTTCATAATTAGAAAGGCGTTCCTTTACTACTTCATCATTTTGAACCATTGTATCAAAAAATAAATTACTTAAAACTTCATTATATAAAACATCTCTTTCATTCTCAAAAAAAGATGTGTTAGTACTAAACTCTTCAAAAGCATCTCCTACTACTACCATTCTTTTATTTGTTAATTCTTTATCTGCTCTAAGTCCTATTAAAAAAGATGAAACCCCTCCAGCAATTATCATAACAAAACTTAAAGACAAAAGTATATAAGATATTTTTCTATAATTCATCTAGTATCACCTATCTAAAATAATATCAAAAAATAACCAAAAAGTATAGGCTTTTTTCACTAATTTTGACAAAATATTTAAAGAAAAAAGTAAGTTATCTAGGTAGCAAACTTAAACTTACTTTTTCTTTTTCTAAAGAAATATCTTCAACATAACAATCAACTATATCCCCAACACTAACTACTTCACTAGGATGTTTTATATATTTATCTGTTAACTTTGAAATATGAGCAAGCCCATCATTATGAAGACCAATATCAATAAAAGCTCCGAAATCAACCACGTTTCTTACCGTACCCTGTAACTTCATACCAATTGTTAAATCTTTAATATCTAAAATATCACTTTTTAAAAGAGGTTGCGGCATCTCATCCCTTGGGTCTAAATTAGGTTTCTTTAAACAAGTAATTACATCCTCTAAAGTATATATATCAGTATCTAATTCCTTAGAAAGACTATCTACTTTTAAATTATCTAAAGCCTTTATTAATTCCAATGAACCAACATCATCTAATTTAAAATCAATTTTTTTAAGCAACTTCATCGCAACATCATAACTCTCAGGATGAATAGCTGTCCTATCTAAAATATTATCACCATCAACTATTCTTAAAAAACCTATTGCTTGTTCATAAGCCTTATCTGATAAAATTTTTTCTTTCTTTATCTCTTCTCGAGAATTAATTCTTCCCTTCTTTTCACGATAACTAACAATTTTATTTATCGCCGTCTTAGTTATACCTGAAACATACTTTAATAATGAATTAGATGCTGTATTAATATTAACGCCTACACTATTAACACACTTTTCTACTACAAAATCTAAAGACTCCGAAAGTTTTTTCTGTGAAACATCGTGCTGATACAAACCTACTCCAATACCCTCTGGTGGAATTTTAACAAGTTCAGCTAAAGGGTCTTGTAGCCTTCTTCCAATACTTACAGCACTTCTTTTTTCAACAGCTAAATCAGGAAATTCCTCTATTGCTACACTAGAAGCACTATAAATTGAAGCCCCAGCTTCAGAAACAATTACATATTTACAAAGAAGATTATATTCCTTTATCATTTCACTGCAAAACTTTTCTGATTCTCTAGAAGCTGTACCATTTCCAATAGCGATAATATCAACATTATATTTTTTTATTAACTTAACAACATCTTCCTTACACTTTCTTAAAGCATCATCACTTATATTATTTAAAAAAGGCTTAACAATACAAGAATCTAAATATTTACCATTCTTATCAACAACCGCTAGTTTGCACCCGTTAACAAAACCAGGGTCAAAAGCTAAAACAACTTTTTCTTTTATCGGTGGTGTTAAAAGTAAAGCTTCTAAGTTTTTACCAAAATTATCAATAGCGGCTTCTTCACCTTTTTCAGTTAAATCACTTCTAATTTCTCTTTCAATTGAAGGAGCAATTAATCTTTTATAAGCATCTTCTATAGCTTCTTTAACATAGCTACATACAAAACTTTTTTCATTCTTAATAATTTTTCTTTCTAAATAACTAATTATCTCCTCTTTGTTAACACCAATATTTACGGTAATAACTTTTTCACTTTCAGCTCTATTTATTGCTAAAATACGATGGGCTTTTATATATTTAACCGCTTCATTAAAGTCATAATACATTTCATATACTTTTTTAATATCAGGGTTATCTTTCTTTACTTTAGTAATAATAATCCCATTCTTATAAAAATAACTTCTAATCCATTTACGGTAACTAGCATTATCACTTATCCATTCAGCAATAATATATTTAGCCCCTTCAATACATTTTTCTACTGGTAAATCATCTTTAACAAACTTAGAAGCTAATTCCGAAATAGAACCATTAATTGGAAAACTCATCATCATTTTAGCAAGTGGCTCTAACCCTAAAGCGATAGCTTCAGTTGCCTTTGTTTTTTTCTTTTCTTTGTATGGCCTATACAAATCTTCTACTTCAACTAGTTTTGTACAATTAAGAATAGAATTTTTTAACTCATCAGTAAGCATACCCTTTTCATCAATTAATCTAATTACATCTTCTTTTCTCTTTAATAAATTTTCTTGATAAACATACACTTCACTAATAGCTTTAATTACTTCTTCATCTAAAGCACCAGTTGCTTCCTTACGATATCTAGCAATAAAAGGAATCGTATTACCTTCACTAAGTAAATTTAAAACAACACTTACTTGCTTAGAAGAAATACCTAAGTTAGTCGCAATATCATTTATAATTAATTCGTTCATTTTCTAACCTCTTTTCTAGGACAATTTTAATTCTACCATAAAGAAAGAAAAACTGCCAAGCTATTTCCCATTTTTTATTTTTTTCATCTTAATGGTTTTTATAAAAATAATAGTTTAAGCTACTAAAAAGGCAAGTTTTATTTGACATTCTAAACCTTTTATGATAAAGTTATAAAGCAGATGGCGAAAACCAAAGGAGGGAAAATTTATGGCAATTAATGCATCAATTAGAAAACCAAATATGAAAAAAAGAATTCGTTCTCACGCATTAAATAGAACTAATAGTACGCAAAATTTAAATTTACAAGTTCATAGATCAAGTGATGGTACTAAAGTAAGAATTACAACCAAAGAAAAAAGAACTTTAAAGAAAAACGAAAAAACTGCCTAAGCAGTTTTATTTTTTTATCTATTAATAAGAACTTTCTCTACAGTTAAATCCATTACTACTAACCGTTTCGTTAACAGCATCCATAGTAGTATTTAAATTAAACTCAACATTAGAAACATAGTTTCCTTTATGCGTATCAGGAAAACTCAAAATATCTAGCTTTGTTAAATCAATATTAACATTAACTGTAATACCATTAGAAGTCTTAGACGTTTGAAGGTAGTAGCCATTTATTGGTACACCACTTAAACTAGTATAACCAGCATAAAGATTATCTACAGTAACCAAACCATCTTGGCTATTAGAACTTACATTGATTATAGCTAACTTAGTATAGTTCTGCAAAGCATTGTTTACAAAGGTAAAATTATATGTTAATGAAGAATCAGTTCCATCAGAATTTGCTAAAGTAGTTTTAGTACAAGTTAATTGAGTATTATTATTAATTTCTTTATTAAGTGAGTCATCAATATTTTTATCTTTATCAGAAACTCTATTATAGACAACATTCTCATCTTTTTTGTTTCCGAAAAAGCTAGTAATTTTAGGGTAAAATATTCCTATACTTAGAACTATCAAACCAATAATTCCTAACACAACAGCTGGTTTCTTACTAGTTGCTTTTTCATAACTTGCTAATTTTTCGACATCACTTAAATTTAATACTTGAGTCTTTGCTAACTCTTCAGCACTCATTTTTGAATGGTCAAACTTTTCTCTCAATTAACTCACCTCTATCTTTAATACCATTATAGCAAAACTCTTATAAATAGCCAAGAAAAAAATAACCTTTTTGGTTATTTAAATTAATTATTTCTATATTTAGCATCAAATTTCTTTCTTTCTTCAGTATTTAGAATTCTTTTTCTAATCCGAATAAAGTTAGGCGTTACCTCAACTAGTTCATCAGAATTAATATAATCAAGAGCATACTCTAATGAAATAGGACGCGGTCTTTTCAAAACAACAGTATGGTCAGACCCAGCTGCTCTTGTATTAGTTAACTGCTTACCTTTAACAACATTAACAGCTAAATCATTATCTCGATTACATTCACCAACAACCATACCTTCATATACCTCAGTACCTGGTTCAATAAACATAACACCTCTATCTTCCAAATTACCAATAGAGTAAGCAGTAGCACTACCATTTTCCATTGAAACTAAAACTCCCAGTTTTCTCTCCCCAATAACAACATTTTCATAAGGTAAATATTCTTTAAAAGTATGATTCATTATACCATAACCCTTTGTAAGAGTTAAAAAATCTGTTGAAAAACCAATTAAACCACGAGATGGTATAGTATAAAGAAGACGAACTTGATTTTCAAAATTAGTCATATTCTCCATCTTACCACCACGAATACCAAGTTGCTCTATAACAGAACCAATTGTCTCTTCCGGAGCCTCAATTTGTAACTCCTCATAAGGCTCATATTTAACACCATCGATTTCTTTAATAATAACGGTTGGCTTAGACACTTCTAATTCAAAACCTTCACGACGCATATTTTCAATTAAAATTCCTAAATGTAATTCACCTCTACCACTTACTAAAAATGATTCATTAGTAGCAGGTTCCACTTTTAAACTAACATCTCTTTGCGTTTCTCTATTAAGTCTTTCCTCGATTTTACGAGCCGTTACTATTTTTCCATCACGACCAACGAAAGGTGATGAGTTTGTACCAAAAGTCATTTGTAAAGTTGGCTCATCTATATGTAGCTGTGGTAAAGGTAAAATATTATCATTATCACACAAAGTCTCCCCTACTGATATATCCGCAAGACCCGCAACCGCAACTATATCTCCAGCTTCTGCTTCTTCAATTTCAATACGATTATAACCATAAAAACCAAATAATTTTTGAATTCTAAACTGCTTTGTAGAACCATCTAGTCGACAGCAACTAACTACTTCTCCTGTTCTTATCTTTCCATTATGAACACGACCAATACCAATACGACCTACAAATTCATTGTAATCAAGTAAGGCTGGTTGAAACTGCAATGGACTTGAAGAATCACCACTAGGAGCAGGAATTTCTTCCAAAATTGTATCAAGAATTTCCGTAAATCCCTCAGTTTGTGTAGATAAATCATCACTTAAAGAACACGTACCATTAACAGCTGATGCATATAAAACCTTAAAATCAAGTTGTTCATCATTTGCGCCCAATTCAATAAATAAATCTAACACCTCATCAACAACTTGTTTGCACCTAGCACTTGGCTTATCAACTTTATTAATAATAACTATAGGCTTTACCTTAGCTTCAAAAGCTTTCTTCAAAACAAATCTTGTTTGTGGCATAGCCCCCTCATAAGCGTCAACAACAAGTAATACACCATCTACCATATTCATAATACGTTCAACTTCGCCACCAAAATCAGCGTGACCTGGCGTATCCAAAATATTAATACGTACACCCTTATAATCTAAAGCCGTTGTCTTAGCTAAAATAGTTATTCCACGTTCTTTTTCCAAATCATTTGAATCCATTGAAACATTAGAAACATCCTCATTATCTCTAAACATTCCTGAATGTTTTAAAATTCCATCTACTAAAGTAGTTTTTCCGTGGTCAACGTGAGCAATAATCGCAATATTTCTTTTCTCCATTTTTACTACACCTCTTTACACACGCCTTAAAGTATAACACAAATTTAATTAAACTTCAACATTTTTTCTCCTCGTAAGCATTTTAAAAACTCCCCTAATTATCATAAAACTCAAAACTATTAAAATTGGCCCTTTCAATTTAGAAATATAAGTATTGATAAACACCCAATTATTACCTAATGAATAGCCTAAATAAACAAATAAAAAAGTCCAAGGAATTGAGCCTATCGCCGTTAATAAAACAAATTTTATAAAAGATAAACGCATAATACCTATAGGTAAAGATATTAAAGTTCTCACTATAGGAAAATTTCTTCCAATAAGTGCTGCCATTAAACCATACCTATTAAACCAAGAATCAGATTTTTCCAAATCTTCTTCTTTCATAAAAAAATACTTTCCATATCTTCTTCCAAAACTCTTTCCCCCAAAATATCCTATAAAATATATAACTATAGCACAAAAAACACTTCCCAAAAGACCGACAATAAAAGCACCCCAAAAACTAAAAATATTTCTTCCCGCTAAAATTCCTCCCGTCGCCAGTATTGCTTCACTAGGAATTATAATTATGATAGCTTCTAAAACCATTCCTAAAAACATCCCCAAATAACCATAATTATCTATTAAATTTAAGATAAAATCTCCCATCAAATCACCTATAAAAGTATATGAAAAAAAGAACTAATTTTTTCTTAATTCTTCTATATATTGGTATAAATATTCAAATTCTTTTTTCTCTAAACTATCTAACTTCTCACTATGATTTTTCATAACTGCTCCATCAAAATACTTAAGCATTTCTAAATCATTGACCTCATTACCTATAACATATAAATCTCTTAAATCTAATTGTTCCAAGTTAAATAAAGTTTTCAAACTATTAAGCTTATTTACTGACTTATCAACTATATTAATATGTTCCGTACTGATATATGCATATACATCTAGCTTATCCAATTGCAAAACTATCTTTTCCGCTTGCTTTTTATCACTAAAAACACCTACTACTTTAATACAATCATTCTTATTAAATGTTTCATTATAACCATCATCTAAATAGTATTTACAGTTATTCTCTTCTAAAATCTTTATACACTTATTAATTTTTTCTTCACTTATTAGATAAGTATCAATACAATAATCCATATTATTAAATATTTTAGCCCCATCACAACAAATTAAATAACTATAAGGAATATTATATTTACTCAAATCTTTCTTCAAAAAAGAATAATTTCTTCCCGTAATAATACAAAAAATATTTCCATTAGATATAAATTCTCTTATAGCCTTAATATTCTTATCTAAAACACTTTTATCTTTTACAAACAAAGTATCATCAAAGTCACTAGCTAATATTTTCAAAAAATCACCTACTCTTAAATTAATTATAATATAAGAATAAACTTTTTTAAAGTTGAAAATTATTTCTAGATATCCCCATAAATCAGCATAATATAATAAATGTTGCTATCTTGTTGACTAACAATTTAAGATATGTTAAATTCAAAAAGGAAAAGGGATAGTCTAAAACTTTTTTTGTGACTATGTACATAAACAAAATAAAAAAAGAGGAGTGATTCGCTTATATGAAAACATTAAAAAGTGTTATAAATGTAAATGACGTATTACCTTTTGAAGTATCTAATCATAAACCTAATAAAGAGCTATTAGAAGCTTTAGAAGAAGGAGAAAAAATCACCCAAGAAGTAAGAGAAGGAAAAAGAAAAGGATACAATAACGTTAATGAAATGATAATGGCTATATTAAATGATTAATTTTTACCTAAATACGTTAAAGCCTTTTGTTCACCAATTATACTTAGTTGCGCAAAAACCACTATATTGAATTCTATTTTCACTAGCGTTAGCATAAGCTGCCCAAACATAATATCTACTGACTCCTCTCGTGTAAAAGTTATAATTTACAGAAAGATGATTATGCACAGCACTATCTAAAGGTTGATATGCTCCATTATACATTCCAGAGCTAACAACAGTTGAAGACGAATTTAAATCCAAAAAAATCGCAATTGCATTCATATAAACCACACATTCCTTTCACTTTGTTCAAGGCACACATAGTTATGAAAACTTGAACAAAATTTATTTTATA